>DATAGR010000415.1:0-6777 GCA_036263575.1 Aquihabitans sp.
GCAGGAACTCGGGGTTCGACACCACCGAGATGTCGCTGCGGCCGAGGGCTCGCTCCACGACCCGGGTCGAGCCGACCGGCACGGTCGACTTGTTGATGACGATCGCCTCCGACATGAGGTGCGGCGCGATCTCGGCAGCCGCGTCCTGGATGTACGAGAGGTCGGCCGACCCGTCGCCGCCCTGCGGGGTGGGCACGCAGAGGTAGATGAACTCGGCGTCGGTCACGGCGTTGGCCGCGCCCATCACGAAGCTCAGCTGGTTCGACCGCAGGCCTTCGCGCACGAGGTCGTCGAGGCCGGCCTCGAGGATCGGGATCTCCCCCCGGTTGAGGGCGTCGACCTTCTCCTGGACGATGTCGGCGCAGACCACGGTGTGGCCGAGGTGGGCCAGGCACGCGCCCGTCGTGAGGCCGACGTAGCCGGTGCCGATGATGGCGATCTTGCTTCCCACTGGTGGTTCCCCGGTGCGGTCGATGGCGAGTACGTCGGCGCGTGCGCGCGGGCTCCCGGCGGTCGCGACGGTCGGCAGCAGGTTAGTGGTCGGCGGCCGCGATGGGCCGGTCGAGCGGGCCGGCCGCCCGTTCGGGCGGGGGTCAGCCGCAGGACGACCCGTCGGGCGGCTGGCCCGGCAGGTAGCCCCGGGGCTCGGTGGTGGGCACGCCGGGATCGCTCGGGGCCGTCGTCGTGGTGGCGGTGGTGGAGGTGCTGGTCGAGCCGGTGCCGTCGCCGAACCCCCCCACGACGGTGGTCGTCGTGGTGGTCGTGGTGGTGGTCGACGTCGGCACCTGGATGTCCTCGGCCGGCCGCGGCTGCGGGGACACGCCGAGGAGGTCCTGGCCCGTCACCACGGTGATCTCCGGCACCCCGGCGTCCTCCACGAGGAGCGGCTCGGCGGTGAGGTGGCGGGCCACCAGCACGGCCTGGGCCTGCTGGCCCACCGGGTAGCGGACCTCGGTGCGGGCGTACTGGGTCTCGGTGTCGTTGCCGGGCGAGCGGACCTTGAAGCCGACGCCGGCGAGCTGGTCGGTCGTGTCGGCGCCCTGGTTCTGCTTGCCGGTGCCGTTCAGGACGCGCACCGTGACGCTCGAGGCCACCACGTCGGTGGCCGTCCCGCCGGCCGCCCCCGTCCCCCGGAACAGGCGGAGGATCGGCTCGGCCTCCCCCTCCACCAGCTCGAGCACCATGGCCCCACCTCGCACGACGTCGTCCACGGGCAGCGAGTAGGTCTTGAGCTCGTCGGGGTCGTAGTCGCGGAACGTGCGCCCCAGGCGGATCAGGTCCCCGGCGGTGGTGTACTCGTCGAGGGCGATGGACTTGGTGCCGCTCTCGACCATGCGGCGCAGGGTGGCCGGGTTGCGGGCGCCGCGCTCGATGGCCCGCTTGAGCACCCGGCGGGTGAAGTCCTGCTGACGGCTGATGCGGCCGAAGTCGACCGAGGGGTCGGTCTCCCACTCCCCGTCCTCCTGGTACTGGAGGTGGCGGCTGCGGGCGTAGGCGAGGGCCTGGTCGGCGTCCAGGGTGACGCAGCCGGCCTGGGGTTGGAAGAGCCCCGAGTAGCCGTCGCGCACGGGGTTCGACAGGTACACCTCGACCCCGCCGATCTGGCGGACCACGTTCTTGAAGCCGGCGAAGTCGACCTGGACGTAGTGGTTGATGTCGATGTCGAAGTTCTGCTTGATGGTGGCGACCAGCAGGCTCGGGCCACCGTCGTCGCCGTACTGGATGGCGGTGTTGATCCGGTTCCGGCCCTGGTTGGGGATGTCGACCCACAGGTCGCGCGGGAACGACAGCACCCGCGCCTCGCCCGCCTCGGGGTCGATGCGCACGACCATGATCGTGTCCGAGCGGAGGCCGGTGACCTCCGCGTCGCGACCGTCGCGGACGGGATCGTCGGCCGCCAGGCCCTCGTCGGAGTCGACGCCGACGATCAGGAAGTTCTGCGGGTCGCCCGAGGCGAGCTCGTCGACCGACTGGAGGTCCTTGCCGATGGTGACCCGGGGGATCTGGGCGACGGTCTGCTTGGCGTAGGCCACCAGCCCTGCGGCCACGAGCGCCACGACGACGCAGCAGGCGTTGAAGCAGATCAGCAGTCGTTGGGGCCAGGTCCGCCGCGGTCGACTGCCGCCGGGGCGTGCAGGCATGGATCGGGACGCTACCAGCGGGCCCTCCGGCGACGGCATCGGGCGGGCGTCTGGCGCCTGGGTCGGGGGGTAGTCGACGGCCCATGCCGAAGGACCTGTCCAAGGGCGATCGCGTGAGCTGGAACACCAGCCAGGGCCGCACCCAGGGGGTGGTGGTCGAGAAGCGGACCAGCGACTTCACGTTCGCCGACCAGCACTTCACCGCCTCCGAGGACGAGCCGGCGTTCGTGGTCGAGAGCGAGAAGACGGGCGCCCAGGCGGCCCACAAGCACTCCGCCCTGCGGAAGCTCAAGGCCAAGGGCTGAACCCGGCCCGGCGGCCGGGCGGCCCGGCGGCCGGGCGGCCCGGCGCCTACATCGGGAGGCCGAGCTCCCGGGCGATGATCAGGCGCTGGACCTCGGAGGTGCCCTCGCCGATCTCGAGGATCTTGGCGTCGCGGTAGTGGCGGGCCACCGGCGTCTCGTCGATGAAGCCGTAGCCGCCGAAGATCTGCGTGGCCTCCCGCGTGGCGGTGACCGCCGCCTCGGTGGCGTAGAGCTTGGCCATGGCCGCCTCCCGCTTGAACGGGCGGCCGACGTCCTTGAGCCAGGCGGCCTGGTACGTCAGGGTGCGCGCCGTCTCGGCCATGACGGCGAGGTCGGCGCACTTGAAGGCCACCGCCTGGTACGAGCCGATGGGCTTGCCGAAGGCGTTGCGGGCGTTGGCGTACTCGACGCTCTGCTCGAGGCAGGCCTGGATCACGCCGACGGCGAGGGCGGCGATGGCGACGCGGCCGTCGTCGAGGATGGCCAGGAAGTTGGCGAAGCCGCGGCCCCGCTCCCCCAGCAGGTTGGCGGCCGGCACCCGGCAGTCCGTGAAGGTCAGCCCGTGGGTGTCGGAGGCGTGCCAGCCCATCTTTCGGTAGGGCGGCTGCACCCCGAAGCCGGGCGTGCCGGCCGGGACGACGATGGTGGAGATCTCGGGCTTGCCGCTGGCGCCGGGCGCATCCGTGCGGGCGGTGACGGTCACGATCGACGTGATGTCGGTGCCCGAGTTGGTGATGAACGCCTTCTCGCCGTTGAGCACCCACTCGTCGGTCGACTCGTCGTAGGTCGCCCGGGTGCGGGTGCCGCCCGCATCGCTGCCGGCCTCCGGTTCGGTGAGCCCGAAGCCGCCGAGGGCGCGGCCGGCGCACAGGTCGGGGAGCCAGGTCTGGCGCTGCTCCTCGGTGCCGAACTGGAAGATCGGGTTGGTGCCCAGGCCGACGCCGGCCTCGAGCGTGATGGCGATCGACTGGTCGACCCGGGCCAGCTCCTCGATGGCGACGCAGAGGGTCGTGAAGTCCGAGCCGGAGCCGCCGTACTCCTCGGGGAACGGCAGGCCGAACAGGCCGAGCTCGCCCATGGCCAGGACGACGTCGGTGGGGAAGGTGTGGTCGCGGTCCCAGGCCTCGGCGTGGGGCGCGACGGCCGTCTCGGCGAAGTCGCGGACCACCTTGCGGAACTGCTCGGTCTCGTCGCTGAAGTCGAAGTCCATCGCCCGCGACCCTACGACGGCCGGCTCGGCCTGGCGATGCCGTGGTGCGGCCTCTTGCGGCCGTGGTGCGGCCGTGGAGCGGCGGCTCCTACGATCGGGTCATGGTGGCCGACGCGCTGGCGGTGGTGGGCGACCGCCTGCTGACCGGCCTGCGCGACGTCACCAGCGACCTCGCCGCGCTCGACGGCTCGGGCACCTGGGCGGTGGTGCTGCCGTTCGCCGGCGCGCCCGTGTGCGCCCGGTTCGACCGGGTGCGCCCGGCCCGGCCGTGGCGGGGTCGGCCCTGGGTGGGCGTGCCGGCCGACGCCTGGCGGTCGTCGCTCTCCGAGGCCGAGTTCCGCCGGGGGGTCAACGACATCCGGGCCGCCATCGGCCGGGGCGACGTGTACCAGGTGAACCTGACGCGGGTGCTTGCCGCGCCCCTCCCTCGCGGCGCCGACGTCGCCGCGCTCGGCGCCGCCCTCGCCGAGGGGAACCCGGCGCCGTTCTCGGCGGTGGTCCGCCTGCCCGAGCAGGGGGTGCACGTGGCGTCGGCGTCGCCGGAGCGGTTCCTCGAGCGCGACGGCGACCGCATCTGGACGTCGCCGATCAAGGGCACGGCGGCGACGGCCGACGCCTTCCTCGCCAAGGACCGGGCCGAGAACGTGATGATCGTGGACCTGGTGCGCAACGACCTGGGCCGGGTGTGCGAGTGGGGGTCGATCACGGTCCCCGCCCTGTGCGCCGTCGAGCCGCACCCCGGGCTGGTGCACCTGGTGTCGACGGTCGAGGGACGGTTGCGGCCGGGCTGCGGCTGGGCCGAGGCGATCGGGGCGACGTTCCCGCCCGGCTCGGTCACGGGGGCGCCCAAGGTGGCGGCCCTCGAGCACATCGCCCGCATCGAGCCGGTGGACCGTGGGCTGTACTGCGGGGCGATCGGCTGGGTGGACGCCGACCGGGGCACCGGCTCGCTCAACGTGGCGATCCGCACGTTCTGGTTCGCCGAGGGTGCGGGTGGCGCCGAGATCCGCTTCGGGACCGGCGGCGGGATCACATGGGACTCGGACCCGTCCGGCGAGTGGGCGGAGACGGAGCTCAAGGCCCGGCGGCTGCTGCAGGTGGCGGCGGGCGCTCGGCTCGGGGCCGGGCTCGGGGCCGGGCTGGGGGCCGGGGCATCGACGCCGTGAGCGAGTGGGCGTGGGTGGACGGCCGGGTCGTTCCGGCCGCCGAGGGCGTGGTGGGCGTGTCGGACCGCGGGCTGCTGCTCGGCGAGGGCGTGTTCGAGACGTGCAAGGTCGTGGACGGGACGCCGTTCGCGCTCACCCGCCACCTGGCCCGGCTCCGGCGGTCGGCGGCGACGGTCGGGCTGACGGTGCCGTGGGACGACGCGCTCCTCCGGTCGGCCTGCGGCGAGGTGGTTGGAGCCGGTGGCGGCGCCCCGGGGCGGCTGCGGATCACGGTGACGGGCGGGCCGGCGCCCGCCGGGCCCCGGCGAGGCGACGGGGCGGCGGCTCGGCGCCCGCAGCTGGTGGTGACGGGGGGTCCCGTGGCGCCGCTCCCGCCGTTCGCCGACGTGGTGGCGGCGCCGTGGTCGCTCAACGAGCGCTCGCCGAGCGCCGGGGCCAAGACCACCTCCTACGTGGACAACGTGCTGGCCCTCGCCGACGCGCAGCGGCGGGGGGCCGACGAGGCGGTGCTCACCAACACGGCGGGGTTCCTCGCGGAGGCGACGACGGCGAACCTCTTCCTCGTCGCCGACGGGGTGCTCTGCACCCCCTCGCTGCGGACCGGGTGCCTGCCGGGGGTGACCCGGGAGCTGGTGACCGAGGTGATCGAGGTGGTCGAGCGGCACGACCTGACGATCGACGACCTCCACCGGGCGTCCGAGGCGTTCCTGACGTCGTCGCTGCGGGACGTGCTGGCCATCCGCCGGGTGGACGGGCGTGCCGTTGGGTCGGGGCCGGTGCCGGGGGCGCGCACGGCGGAGGCAGCCGCGGCCCTCGCCGCCCTGGAGGGTCGGACGCTCGATCCCTGAGCCGGTTGCTGAGCCGGCACCTGAGCCGGTACCTGAGCCGGTCCCGGCGACGAAGCCGGGGTGGCCGGGCCACTGGGGCGGGTCGCCGGCGACCCAGGGGTCGGTCGGCGCCGGGACGGCCGTCCCGCCCGGGCCGCGGTGCTCGCGCTCCAGAAGGAGGTCGCGGTCGCCGGCGTCGGCGAGCGGGACCCCACACGTGCCGGTGGCGGCGATGGTGCCGGTGGCGTCGAGGGCGTAGACGCCGCGCCGCACCCGGCGCGCCCGTCCCTGCTCGACCTCGTAGGCGAGGGCGTCGGCGAGCGCCTGGACGGGTCGGGCGGCGGCGATGGCGAGGCCGTGGTGGTGGAGGAGGGCGTGGAGGTGTGGGAGGGCGAGCTCGCGGTGGCGACGGAGGAGGGCGAGGGAGGCGCCTCGCAGTGCCCGCCCCGCCACCGGTCGGGCGTCGGGGTGGAGCGGCGGCAGCGGGGGCCGGCCGACCTCCGGTGGGCGCCGGCCCTTGTGGTCCTCGACGAGCGGCCACAGCCGGTCGCGCAGGTCGTCGACCTCGGCGAGCGCCGCGATGCGCTCCGCCATCAGCCGGTGCAGCTCGTGCTCGTGGGCGTGCACCATCGCCAGGAGCTCGTCGCGACGAAGCTGCAGCTGGAGCCGAGCGGCGTCGCCCAGTTGCGCTCGACGACGGCTCCAGTACAGGCCGCGTCCGGCGATCGGGAGCCTCGGGCGGCTCGTTCGGTGGCGACGTCCACCGTCGTCGCCGGCTGGTAGCTGGTCGGGGTGCTCTCGCCGCATGGCCTGCAGACCGTCCTCGGTCGCCGGGTTCCGGGCGCTGGGAGAGGTGCGCAGCAGCCGATCCGTCCGTCACCGACCTGCCGGCGACACTCGACGACAGCATGGCGAGGGAGGGTGACAACGAAGCCCCAGCACGCCCCGCCCAGCCCGATCTCGCCCCATCCCGTCCCCGCCCTGATGCAACGCGCGCCACGGGGTTGGCGTCGATTCGACGTCTTGAGTGCCGGTGGTCAATGCAACACCTGTCCGGGTTGGATCGAGGAGGGTGGCGCATGTCTGTGAGCTATGTGCGGTTGTCGTTTCAGGAACGGACCGAGATCA
>DATAGR010000416.1:0-5780 GCA_036263575.1 Aquihabitans sp.
GCACGAATCCCAACTCGACGACCCTGGTCTGCTCGCTGCCGGCGGAGCCGGTCTGCACGTCTCAGAACTGAGGGAGGGCGCGCTCAGCCGGCGCCGTAGACGGGGGTGGGCGCCGGGGCCTCGGCCAGGAGCTTCGTGACCGCAGCGCCGACGTCGATCGGCTCCCAGCGGGCGCCGTTGTCGATCACCTGGCCGTGTCGCCAGCCGTCGGCCACCGACACCTTGCCGCCCTCGACCTCGAACACCCGCCCGGTCACGCCGGCCGAGTCGGTCGATCCCAGCCACGCCACCAGCGGGGCGACGTTGTCGGCCGCCATCTCGTCGAAGGCGTCGGGGTCGTCGGGTGCCGCCATGGTGGCAGCGAACACCCGCTCGGTCATGCGGGTGCGCGCCGCCGGGGCGATGGCGTTGGCGGTGACGCCGTAGCGGGCCAGCTCGGCGGCCTGCACGAGCGTCAGCGAGATGATCCCGCCCTTGGCCGCCGAGTACGCGGCCTGGCCGACCGAGCCCATCAGGCCCGCACCCGACGTCGTGTTGATGATCCGCGCGTCCACCGGCTCGCCCGCCTTGGCCCGATCGCGCCAGTGCGCGGCGGCGTGACGAGAGGTCGTGAAGTGGCCCTTGAGGTGGACCTGCATGGTGAGGTCCCACTCCTCCTCGGTGGCGTTGGCGAACATGCGGTCGCGCACCACGCCGGCGTTGTTCACCACGACGTCGAGCCCGCCGAACGCGTCGAGCGCCGTGCGGACGAGGTCGGCGCCGCCGTCCCAGGTCGAGATGTCGGCGCCGTTGGCGACCGCCTGACCGCCGGTCGAGCGGATCTCGTCGACGACCTCGCCGGCGGGGCCGGTGGAGCCGCCCGAGCCGTCGAGCTCGGCGCCGATGTCGTTCACCACCACGCGGGCGCCCTGGCGGGCGAACTCGAGGGCGTGGCCGCGCCCGATGCCGCGCCCTGCCCCCGTGATGACCACCACGCGCCCGTCGCAGATGAAGCCCATGCCCTCGACCGTCCCATCTCGGTGCCCCGGACCGGCGGCGCCGGCCCTGGTTTCTGACGAGGCGTCAGATTAGCGTCTGGTGCCATGGACCTGGGCGTGACGATCTTCCTCACCGACCGCAGCATCGGCCCGGTCGAGCTGGCACGGGAGGTCGAGGACCGGGGCTTCACGTCGGTGTGGCTGCCAGAGCACACCCACATCCCCACCAGCCGCCGCACCCCGGCACCCGCCGGCGAGCCGCTCGCCGAGGAGTACCTGCGCTGCCTCGACCCGTTCGCGGCCATGGCCATGATGACGGCCGCCACCACCCGCCTGCGCGTGGGCACGGGCATCGCCCTGATGGCCGAGCGCGACCCGATCGTCACGGCGAAGGAGGCGGCCACGATCGACCACTGCTCGGGGGGTCGTCTCCGCCTCGGCGTCGGCTACGGCTGGAACATCGAGGAGCTCGAGGACCACGGCGGCACCAAGGCCACCCGACGGGCCGTCGTGCGCGAGCGGGTGCTCGCCATGCAGGAGCTGTGGGGCGAGGAGGTGGCCTCGTTCAGCGGCGAGCACGTGCGGCTGGCCGAGTCGTGGGCGTGGCCGAAGCCGGTGCAGCAGGTGCGGGGCCGCTCCGGGATCCCCGTGCTCGTCGGCGGGGCGCCGGGACCGATCCTGTTCGAGCACATCGCCGAGTTCGGCGACGGCTGGATCCCCATCGGGGGCGCCGGCGTGGCCAAGGCCATGGGCGAGCTCCAGGAGGCGGCCCGCCGGGTCGATCGGGACCCCGCCGAGCTGTCGGTCATCCCGTTCGGCACGCTGCCCGACGAGGGCAAGCTGCGGCACTACGAGTCGCTGGGCATCACCGAGACCGTGCTCCGGCTGCCGTCGGCCGGGCGCGACGACGTCCTCGCCACGCTCGACTCGTACCTGCCGTTCCTCGGCGGCTGAGCTCAGACGAGCTCGACCGGGCCGCGGCCGAGGTCCTGGGGATCAGTCGAGGCGGCCGAGGTGGGTCACCGGGTCGCCGACCCGGATCCGGCCGCCCTCGAGCACCCGTGCGTTCCACCCGCCGTGGCCCCGCATGGCGTTGTAGGTCCCCTCGCCCAAGCCGTCCTCCATCTGCGAGCACGGGTCGCAGGGCGACACGACGGTCAGCACGGCGCCCCCGACGGCCACCCGCCGGCCCTTGAGCGCCTGGAGGTTGATGCCCGAGACGACCACGTTGCGCCGCAGCGCCTCCGGCGTCACGGCGTCGAGCCCGGCCAGGGCCGCGATCACCGGGAGGTGCTCGGCCTGGAGCAGGGTCACCTGCCGGGTGCCGGCGCCGCCCCGGCGGGAGCGGTAGCGGTCGCCCACCAGGCCGTCGCCCGGCACGGCTTCGACCTCCTCCAGCGCCACCATCGGCTGGTGCACGCCCGGCCGGACCCCGAGCCACTCGACGCGGCCCGACCTCGGGAAGGCGTCGAGCATCCGCCCCAGGATCGACGACGGCGGTGGGAGGGCGGGCACGCCCGGACGCTAGGCGCCTGGTCCCGTCGGCCATGCTGGGTCCGTGGCCGAGCTCGTGGCGGTGACCGAGGCCGGCCACCCGCTCCTCGCCGACTTCGTCGCCCTCGGCGACCCGGCCACCCGGCGCCGGGTCGAGCGGGACGGCGGCTACTTCGTCGTGGAGGGCACCCTGGCGATCGAGCGCCTGCTCGCCCTCCCACGCTGGACCGTGCGGTCGCTCGCCCTCCTGCCTCGGGTGGCCGACCGGTTGGCGCCGCTCCTGGCCACCACCGGCGCCCCCGTGGCCGTGGCCCCCGAGGCGGTCCTGCGGGAGGTCGTGGGGTTCGACCTGCACCGCGGCGCGCTGGCCTCCGTCGAGCGGGTGCCCGCCCCGCCGGCCGCCGCCCTCCTGCCGGCCCGGGGCCTCGTGGTGGTCGCGGAGGGCGTCAACGACCACGAGAACCTCGGCGCCCTCTACCGCAACGCCGCCGCCTTCGGGGCCGCCGCCGTGCTCCTCGACCCCACCTGTGCCGACCCCTTCTACCGGCGGTCGGTGCGCGTCTCGCTCGGCAACGTGCTGGCCGTGCCCACCGGGGCGCTCGGCCCGCTCCCCGACGGGTTCGGCGAGCTGCACGCCGCCGGCGTGGCGACCGTCGCCCTCACGCCCGGCGGCGACCGCGAGCTCGCCGACCTCACGAGGCGGGAGCTCGGCGACGGCGCGGTGGCCGTGGTGGTGGGCGCCGAGGGCCCCGGGCTGGCCGCCGGCACCATCGCGGCGGCGAGGCACCGGGTGCGCATCGCCATGGCGCCCGACGTCGACTCGCTGAACGTGGCGACGGCGGCGGCCATCGCCCTCCACCACCTCTCGCGCTGACCCACCACCCCGCCGGGGCGACCCGTCCGCCTCATCCGACCGGGTGTCCGGGTCCGTACCCCTCGCGTCCTGCACCCCGGCCGAGAGCCCTCCCCTCGTGCGCATCGCCATCATCGGATCCGGCATCTCGGGCCTCACCGCCGCCCACCGGCTCCACCCGCGCCACGAGGTCACGGTCCTCGAGGCCGACGCCCGCGTCGGCGGTCACGCCAACACCCGCCGGGTGGCGCTCGACGACGGCGACTTCGACGTCGACACCGGGTTCATCGTCTACAACGACCGCAACTACCCGGTCTTCAGCCGGCTCCTGGGCGAGCTCGGGGTGGCCACGCAGGCGAGCGACATGTCGCTCTCGGTGCGCGACGAGCGCCACGACCTCGAGTGGGGCACCAACGCGCGCCGGCTCTTCGCGCAGCGCCGCAACGCGCTCCGCCCCGGCTTCGTGGCCATGGTGGGCGAGGTCCTGCGCTGGAACCGCCTCGGCCAGCGCGTCCTCGACGGCACCGCCGGGGTCGACGGCCTCCGACCGGTCGGCGACGTGCTCGCCGAGCGACGCTTCTCCCAGCGCTTCCTCGACTGGTACCTGACCCCGCTCGCCGCTGCGATCTGGTCGGCCGACCCCGCCACGGTGGACCGGTTCCCGGTGGCCACGTTCTGCCGCTTCCTGGACAACCACGGGATGCTCTCGCTCGGCGAGCGCCCGGCGTGGCGGACCGTCACCGGAGGCTCCCGGCGCTACGTCGACGCGCTGACGGCGCCCTTCGCCGACCGGATCCACACGTCCACGGAGGTGCTGGCCGTCGAGCGCCACGCCGACGGCATCGACGTCCGCACGAGCGCCGATCCCCGTGGCACTACCTACGACCGCGTCGTGGTGGCGACGCACCCGGACCAGGCCCTCCGCCTGCTGGCCGACGCCGAGCCGGACGAGAAGGAGGTGCTCGGTGCGGTCCGCTACCAGCCGAACGTCGCGACCCTCCACACCGACCGCGCCATGCTCCCCCGCAACCGGCGCACGTGGGCCAGCTGGAACGCGCAGGTGCTGCCGGGCGTGCAGCGCCAGGTGGCGATGACGTACCACATGAATCGCCTGCAGTCGCTGGCGAGTCGACACCAGATCTGCGTCACCCTCAACCGGGCCGACGACATCGACCCGGCCACCGTGGTCGACCACATCCACTACGACCACCCGGTCTTCGACGCCGCCGCCATCGGCGCCCAGCGCCGGCGCCACGAGCTCCAGGGCCGCGGCGGCCTGTACTGGGCCGGCGCCTGGTGGGGCTACGGCTTCCACGAGGACGGTGCCCGTTCGGGCGTCGAGGTCGCAGCCCAGATCGGCGCCGAGCGGTGACCGACCTGCTGACCACGCCGGTCGTCCCCGACACCGCCACCGCCGCCACCACCCGACAGGTCGCGCCGGGCCCGGCCGCCGGCACGAGCCTGGACGCGGTCGACCCCGGCACCGGGCTGCGCAGCGCCATCTACGAGGGCACGCTGTCGCACCGGCGCCCCGGCCCCGTTCCCCACGCCTTCCGCACCGACGTGGTCATGGCGTGGCTCGCCCTCGAGGAGCTCCCCCACGCCCTCGACGGCCACCCGCTCTGGTCGGCTCGGCGCCCGGCGCCGGTGCGCTACCGGCGGGCCGATTTCCACGGCCCCGCCGCCGTGCCCCTCGAGGCCGCCGTCCGCGACACGGTGGCCGCCGCCACCGGCGCCCGACCCGAGGGACCGATCCGGCTGCTCGCCGGCCTCCGCACCTGGGGGTGGTCGTTCAACCCCATCGCCTTCTACTTCGTGCTGACGCCGGACCGCACCGCGGTCGAGGCCCTCGTGGCCGAGGTGACGAACACGCCCTGGCACGAGCGCCACGCCTACGTGCTGCCCGTCGGGGCCCCGACCCCCGCGGCGCCGCTGCGGTTCGCCAAGGCCCTGCACGTCTCGCCGTTCCTGGACCTCGACCTCGACCACGAGCTCTCGTTCTCCGCGCCGGGCGGATCGCGGCTCACGATCGCCATGGACGACCGCCGCGGCGAGGACCTGGTCTTCGCCGCCCGCCTCCGCCTCGATCGCCGCCCGCTCGACCGGTCGACGATGGGCGAGGTGCTGCGGCGCCACCCCGTCCCCGCCCAGCGGGTCTCCGCGGGCATCTACCGCCAGGCGCTGGCCCTCGCCCGCAAGGGCGCGCCGTTCCGCCGCCACCCCCGCCACACCGACCCCGACCACCCGTCACCTCGTTCAGCCAGGAGCACCTCGTGACCATCACCTCGCCCGCCCTCGTCGGCGAACCCGACGGTCCGCCGGACCCGGTCGTCGCCACCACGGCGGTGGTCCCCCAGCCACGCGCGGCGCGGGCCGCCGGCGCCGGCGCCGCTTCGATCGTCCCCCTCGCCGGGCGCACGGCACCGCACCGGGCCCGGCCCCAGGATCGCGTCGCC
>DATAGR010000417.1:0-6275 GCA_036263575.1 Aquihabitans sp.
CGATCTCGGCGGCCGCGTCGCGGTCGTAGGTGCCCCGCCAGATGCGGAACACCACGGCCGTGACCGTGTCGACCTGGAAGTACTGCACCGTCGCGAAGTCGGTGAGCGTCTCCATGGCCACGATGGCCGAGCCGGCGGCGATCGCCGGGCGCAGCATCGGCACCAGCACCCGCCGGAACGCCTCGCGCCGGCTCGCCCCCAGCGTGCGGGCCACGGCGAAGGCATCGCCCGCCTGGTCCCGCAGCGCGGCCCGGGCCAGCAGGTACACGTACGGGAAGAGCGTCAGCGAGAAGACGGCGATGGCCACGGGCATGGAGCGGACCTCGGGGAACCACGCGTCTGCGCCGAACGCGTCCCGCCACCGGGTCTGGACCGGCCCGGCGACCCCGAGCACCGACGTCGTCACGAACCCGAGGATGTAGGCGGGCACGGCGAGGGGCAGCACGAGCGCCCAGCCGAGCACCCGTCGCCCGGGGAAGTCGTGGCCGGCGACGAGCCAGGCCAGCCCGACGCCCAGGACGACGGTGAGCGCGCACACGCCGACCACCAGCACCAGCGACGACGCGATGGCGCCGGGCAGGCGCGTGTCCCACTGCTGGGCCCACACCTCCGTGTTGGGCTGCACCAGGCCACGGACCACCGAGATGACCGGCCAGGCGACGAGGGCGGCCGGGACGACGGCGGCGGCGACCCACGGCCACGCTCCGGCAGCCCGGCGCGTCTGGTGCAACCGCATCGGCGCACTGTACCGGCGGGCCCACGGCGGCCTCACACCGGCCGTTCGGTCGCCCTACTCCGCCCGGGGCCGTCGTCGGTCAGATCGGCGGCGCGCTGCCGATAGAGCACGTGGCGCTCCAGCCGGTGCCCCGGCGGCAGCGACGGGTGGTCGAAGTCGTCGGCGGGATCCCGGCGCATGCCGAGCTTCTCCATGACCCGCTGGGACCGCCGGTTCACCGCCGCGGTGAAGGAGACGACCTCGTCGAGGCCGAGCCGCGAGAAGCCGTCGTCGAGGGCCGCCCGGGCCGCCTCCGTGGCGTACCCGTTGCCCCACGACCACCTGGCCAGGCGCCACCCGACCTCGACGGCCGGCGTGAAGTGCGCCTCGAAGGTCGCCGGCCAGAGCCCGGTGAAGCCGGCGAAGGCCCCGGTCGACGCGACCTCGACGGCGAAGAGGCCGAACCCCCGCGCCTCGAAGGTCGCCTCGATGCGATCGACCATGTCGTCGCTCTCCGCCCGGGACAGCAGCCGGGGGAGGTCGGCCATGACCGCCGGGTCGGCGTTGAGCTCGGCGAACGGCGTCCGGTCGGCCTGCTCCCATCGGCGCAGCACGAGGCGGTCGGTGCGGAGGGCGGGACCGGCCATGCCCGAGTCTGCCCCGGAGCCGCCGACGACGGCCGGATCACCAGCTCGAGGCGCCGAGGAGCGCCCGGCGTCGCCCGTTGGGTACGGCACGGCGCGGATTCCCTCAAGTCCCGTCCGTCGCGGCCGATCGAGGCCGTGCGGGGCACTCGTCCCGAGGCCCGTGGGGGGAACGACGTGGAGGAACCGAAGCGGTCGAGGTGGCGTGACCACCGGGGCGCAACCGTGGTCGAGTACGCCCTGGGCGTCGCGTTCGTGGGTGCGGCGGCCATCTCCGCGATCCAGGGCCTCGAGGGCGCCACCGGCGACGAGGTCCAGCGCAAGTCCTCGGCCGGCGCACCGGACCTCGGCGAGTCGTTCGCGCAGTCGGTCACCACCGTGCCGACCACGATCACGGCCGAGCCGCCGTCCACCACGACCGAGCCGGCGGCGATCACCCGGGCGACAGCGGTCGGGGCCGGGGTGCGAGACCGCGGCAACATCTGGATCGCCTCGGTGACCGTGACGGTGACCGATGCCAGCACCGGCGCGGTGGTGCCGCAGGCGGTCGTGACCGGCCGCTGGGGTGGCGCCGGCGGTGACGCCTCCTGCATCACCCAGTCCGACGGGCGGTGCCCCATGACGTTGGCCGACCTCGACCGACGCTCGACCACCAGCGTCACGTTCTCCGTCCTCAGCGTGACCGACGGCGGCGTCGCCACGACGCAGGCGCCGAACACCCTCACGATCGGAGCTCCGGCGTGATCGTCCGCCACCACGCCCCGGCACCGGCCCCGGCCGGCCGCGACCGCCGCTCCCACGGCGCCGTGCTCGTGGAGTTCGCCATCATCGTGCCCCTCCTGTTCGCCATCCTCTTCGGGATCGTGGACTTCGGGTACAGCTACGCCAAGACGCTCGACATCCGGCACGGCTCGCGCGAGGGCGCCCGCCTGGCGGCCGTCAACTACACCGGCGGCAGCACGGCCACGGGCACGTCGCAGACCAGCGTGATCATCGCCGAGATGTGCGCCCGCATGGACGGCGCCGACGGCGCCACCGTGGCCCTGACGCTGCTGCCCGGCACGACGACTGCGCCCGCCGGTTCCGTCGGGCGGGCGGCGCGCGTGACCGTCAGCCGCCCGGGCAGCTCGATCAGCGGCCTGTACGCCCCGATCCTCGAGGGCCGGACCGTGCGGAGCGCCGTCGAGGTGCGCCTCGAGGTGCAGGCGACCTGGGCCACGTCGACGGGGACGTGCTCGTGAGGTTCGGGCACCACCACGGCAGCGCCGCCCGCCGGGCCGCCGCCCCCGGGCGTGAGTCGGGCTACGTGCTGGTGCTCGGCTCGGCGCTGATGATCGGGATGCTCCTCTTCTCGTCGCTCGTCGTCGACGTCGGCTCGGTGTACGCCGAGCGGCGGCGCGACCAGTCGGCGGCCGACGCCGGCGCCTCCGCAGCGGCGCAGGACCTCCGCAGCTCCCCCGCGACGGCGGCGGCCGCCGCCATCGACTACGCCGAGCGCGGGCTCGGCAAGGACCTCTCGGATGCGGCATGGAACAGCTGCACGACCGACACCGGTGCCCTCCCCGTGCGTGCCGCCTCGTTCAACTGCGTCTCCTACAACACCACGCGCAGCCGCGTCCGCGTCCGCGTCCCGGACCAGTACACCGACACGGCGTTCGCCGACGTCATCGGCATCGACCGCATGCGCCACTCGGCGTTCGCCGTCGCCGGCATCACCCAGCGCGGCTTCGGCGGCGTGCTGCCCTTCGGCATGCCCGCCGGCGGCGGCGCCGGCGAGGGCTACGCCTGCATCAAGTCGAACTCCGGCGGCCAGTCGCAGGCGCCCTGCAACGGGCCCGACTCGGGCAACTTCGGCACCATCGACATCACCTTCTTCGGCAGCGAGGACCACGGGACGACGAAGAGCTGCGGCAGCGGCGACGCCCGCACGCTGCGCATCCCGAACAACATCGCGGTGGGCAGCGACCACGAGCTCGGCATCTACACCAACGTGGAGACGATCGACTCGAACTCGTGCGCCTCCAACCTCCCGCTGCCGACCGCCGCCCGGACCGAGACCGGCAACCTCTCGGCCGCCGTGGAGGCGGGGCTGCTGAGCGGCACGTCGTTCAGCGACGGCTCGCCGGCTCGCCTCCAGCGCCGGGACCCGGGCTTGCTCGCCGGCGCCGGCCGCACCCGCTCCATCCGTGGCAACTCGGTCGACGACAACGGGCTCTGGACGTTCATCCCCGAGTCGCTCAACTCGAACAGCGGCTCCGGCGGCGACGTCCCGGCGTCGTGCGAGCGCGACCAGTTCGTCGACAGCTCCGGCAACCCGACGACGGCGAACCTGCCGGCACGCGTCAGCGCCCACGTCCGCAACCTCTCGGTCGCCGACCGCATGCTCGCCCTCCTCACCCGCTGCTTCAGCCACTACTCGGGCAACGCCTGGGGCGGCGGCGCCTCGGCCGGCATGCCGGCCCTGTCGCCGGCCGAGCCACGTGACGGCTGCGCGACCATGCCGGCGCCGTGCACCGACCCGGTCTTCGGCCTGAACACCTCGACCACCGACAGCCCGGACCTCTACGACATCCAGCTCACCCCCCGCTTCGCCTACGTGCCCGAGCTCACGGGATCGTTCCCGTCCGGGTCGAGCAGCGCCGTGCGGTTCCGCGCCTTCCGGCCCGTGTACATCCAGCGGCTGACGCTGGGGACCGGTTCGGGCGCCACGAACTTCGATCCCGGCGTCGGGACGAGCGCCCTCAACCCGAGCGGCAACGGCGTCCGCGAGGTCACCCTCTGGGTCTTCCCCGAGGACATGCTGCCGGGCCGCCTCCAGGAGTCCGGCGCCGCCTACGCCGTCGGCGTCAACCGCTTCGTGCAGCTCCTCCGCTGACCCATCCCCCGCCCCTCAGGGCTCGACGATGTTGAACGTCGGGTTCGGGCGCTCCAGGAGGCCGAAGAGCCGGCCGAGGGCGCCCACGTCGCCGTCGATCGCCAGCGACCCGTCCTCCATGGCGGGGCCGAGCGACGACGGGTCGGCGAGCACCGAGGTGAGCGTGGCGCGCGACAGCGTCAGCGTGGCGTCGACGTCGTCGTCGAGCGCGGGCCACGCGTTCAGCGCGCTGTGCTCGAGCCGGAGCGTCCAGGCCTCGTCGAGGTCGGTGAACCGCCAGCCGATGGCGACGGCCTCCCCCTCGGCGCGCCGGCCGTCGAGGCGGACGCCGAGGAGGTCGAAGATCATCTCGACGGTCATGGCCCGAAGCAGCGCGGCGGCGTTGGCACCACCACCGGCGCCGGCGCCCGGGGGCCCGCTGCCGTCGGCCGTGGCCGCCCGCCGCAGGTCGTGGGCGCCGCTCAGGTAGAAGTTCCGCCACGGTCCGGACTCGGCCTGGTAGCCGAGCTGCTCGAGGGCGGCGGCCTGCAGCTCCCTGGCCTCGACGTTCCCGGGTTCGGCGAACACCACGTGGTTCACGACCTGGGCGACCCACCGGAACTCGCCGGCGTCGAAATCCGCCCGTGCCCGTTCGAGGATGGCGTCGGCGCCACCCATGTACTCGACGTAGCGGACGGCGGCCGGCTCCGGTGGCAGGGCGTGGAGGCTGGCCGGGTTGCCGTCGAACCAACCGAGGTAGCGCTGGTAGACGGCCTTGGCGTTGTGGTTGACGGTGCCGTAGTAGCCCCGGTTGCCGAACTCCCCCGCCAGCGACGCCGGCAGCTCGAGCTCCTCGGCGATCTCGGTCATGACGAGGCCCCGGTTGGCCAGCCGCATGGTCTGGTCGTGCAGGTACCGGTAGGTGTCGCGCTGGGTGCGGAGGTAGTGCCGGACGTCCTCGGCTCCGAAGCGCGGCCAGTTGTGGCTGGCGAACACCAGGTCCGACGAGTCGCCGAACAGCCGGAGGGCCTCGTTGATGTACTTGCTCCAGGCCAACGCGTCGCGGACCTGCGCGCCACGCAGCGTGTACAGGTTGTGCATCACGCTGGTGCAGTTCTCGGCCGCGCAGAGGGCCCGCAGGTGCGGGAAGTGGAACATCATCTCGGCCGGGGCCTCGGCGTCGGGCGTGTACTGGAAGACGATCCGGACGCCGTCGAGCACGCGCTCTTCGCCGGTCTCGGCGATCTCGTCGGTCGGCCCCACGAGCGAGATGGACCCCGGCGGGATGAAGCGACCGAGGCCGCAGTCGACCTGGCCGTCGACGCCGCGGTCGAGGTGGTGCCCGTACATGTAGCCGGCCCGGCGCATCATGGCCGGCCCGGCGATCACGTTCTCGGAGACGGCCTCGGTGAGGAAGCCCGCCGGCGCCACGATCGGCACGGCCCGTTCGACCAGCTCGTCCAGGTCGATCACGCCGGCGAGCCCGGCGAAGTGGTCGAGGTGGCTGTGGGTGTAGATCACCGCGTTGACCGGGCGATCGCCCAGGTGCTCGCGGACGAGGTCCATGGCGGCCCGCGCCGTCTCGGTCGACGTCAGCGGGTCGATCACGATCCAGCCGGTCTCGCCCTCGACCAGGCTCAGGTTCGAGATGTCGTAGCCGCGCACCTGGTACAGCCCGGGTACGAGCTCGTAGAGGCCCTGCTCCCGGTTGAGCCGGGCCTGGCGCCACAGGCTCGGGTTGACCGTCGGCGGGGCCGCCTCGTCCTCGAGGAAGTCCCACTCCGCGGTGTCGAAGATCGTGTGGCCGTGGACCTGGTGGCGGACCACGAGCCGCTCGGGCCCGGCGATGCGCCCGTGGCGCACCCGTTCGAGGTCGGCGCCGTCGGCGAGCGGGAGGCGATCGGCGACCGCGTCGTTGGCGGCGACGGTCGAGGGGTGCGCGGGCTGCGTCGTCATAGGTGCACGGACGTCTACCAGGTCCCCGTCCGGTCGGCACCCGCCGCTACCGGACCTTTAGCGGTGCGTCGGTGACGCCGCGATCGGCGGCGAGGGCCAGCCCGAC
>DATAGR010000418.1:0-3983 GCA_036263575.1 Aquihabitans sp.
TCCACGTAGAGGTTCTCCATGAACCCGGCGGTCCAGGGCCGACGGGGGTTTCGGTGGTGGTAGGGGCGAGGTCGGTGGCTGCTGCTGAACCGTCCGACGCCGTCGACCGCAGGCGATCGGCGACGATCCTAGCGACGTGGCCTCGGGGGGCAACGCCGCGCGGGCGCAGGTCAAGGCACGCTCCTGCCGCCTCGCGGGGAGCGGCTATCGTGCCGGTTCCGATCGGCCTTCCTCCTTGAGACACCAGGGTCTTGGCACACGAATCCCCACGAGGTCGTGCCCCGTGCCCCCAGAGGTCTCGCAGGCAGCGCTGCTCGCCCTCTCGCGCTTCTTCGTCGGCAGCACCACGGTCGAGGAGACCCTCACCGAGGTCTCGATCCTGGCGGTGGACGCCATCCCGGCCGCCGACTTCGCCGGCATCTCGATGTGGGAGGGCGACCGCGTCGCCACCCGCGTCTCCACCGACCCCGAGGCGCCCGAGATCGACGACGCCCAGTACGACAGCGACGACGGACCGTGCCTCGACGCCTTCCGCACCGGTCGGGTGTTCCGCATCGCCGACATGGCGACCGAGTCGCGCTGGCCGCGGTTCCGGGCCGCCTGCGTGGCCCACGGCGTCTCGAGCACCCTGGCGGTGCCGTTGGCCGGGGGCGAAGCGGCGCTCGGCGCCCTGAACTTCTACGCGCGCACCGGCGCCGCGTTCGACGACGACGACGTCGCGGTCGCCCAACTGTTCGCGGCGTCCGCCGCCGCCGTGCTGGCCAACGCGGCGGCCTACTGGCGCACCTACGAGCTCAACCAGGGGCTCGAGGAGGCCATGCGGTCCCGTGCCGTCATCGAGCAGGCGAAGGGCATCCTCATGGCCCAGTCGCAGCTGACGGCGGACCAGGCCTTCGACGTCCTGCGACGCGTGTCGCAGCGGGAGAACCGCAAGCTTCGCGAGGTCGCCGCCGAGCTGGTCGACCGCACCCACGGCGCCGGCTGACCGGGCGCCGGCGCGACCCGTCCGGCCGCCGTGGTCAGAGCTCGTCGCTGTAGGGCACCGTGGCCAGCTTCCCGAGCCCGAGCGCGGCGTCGTTGACGGCCTGGGCGAGCAGGTCGTACTCGGCGAGGGCGACGGCCTCCTGGCCGGCCAACCACCTGGCCACGACCCGCAGCGGTTCGCAGCCGCCGATCCCGACGTAGCCGAACCAGACGTCGTCGAGCGACATCACGAGCGACCGCCGGCCCGCCTCCACGGGACCGAGACCGGCGGTGGGACCCGACCGGTCGAGCACCTCAGGAACCCGCTGCCGGAGCGGAGGAGCCGGCGTACGGCGCGCCGCGCACGGCGCGGGGTCGGGTCGTCCCGACGTCGGGTGGTGGCGCGAACGGCCGACGCGACCGGTCGCACCTCGCGGTGCGCACCGCCCCATCGTTGCCGACAGGAGGTGCCGGCGCCCCACCGCCCCGCCGCTTCGCCGCGGCGGCCGTGGGTAGGGCTGCCCGGGTCTGCCGCCCGCCCGAGGAGGGACCACCGCCGTGTCCATCGTCCGACACACCATCAACAAGCCCGTCGCCGACGTGTGGGAGGCCCTCACCACGCCCGAGACGTACCCCCACTGGCTGGTCGGGTGCCGTGACATCCGGGCGGTGGACGACGGCTGGCCGGCGGTGGGGACCGCGTTCCACCACCGCATCGGCATCGCCGGGCCGCTCACGGTGGCGGACCTCAGCAAGGTCCTCGAGATCGAGGCGCCTCGCCGGCTCTCGCTCGAGGTGCGAGCCCGCCCGCTCGGGCGGGGGCGGGCGGCCTTCACGCTGTCGGAGGGCACCGGCAGCGGCGGGCCCTCGACCGTCGTCGCGCTCGACGAGGTCCCGATCGGCCTGCTGGCACCGACCAAGCCCGTCGTCGACCCGCTCACCGCGGCGCGGAACCGCAAGTCGCTCGCCAACCTGGCCGACTACCTCGAGCACGGCCGGTCCCACGCCTCGCCCCCGCTCTGACGCGGCAACCGACCGCTCAGCGGGTCTGCTCGATGGTCGCGCGGGACTCCTCGCCGGACAGGGCCGGCGTGGAGGGGGCTGGGGGATCCGCCATGGCCCGGAGGCCCTCGGCGAAGGCGGCGTGGCCGCTGTGCCGCGGCGCCCACCCGAGCTCGCGGCGTGCACGCGTCGAGTCGAGCGTCGGCGAGCGGAAGACGAGGCCCACCCAGCCGGGGTCGACCGGCTGCAGGTGGAGCCGCCACGTCACCGAGGCCAGCGGGCGCAGCACCTTGTCGAGGAAGGGCAGCGCTCGCCCGCCGATGACGTCGTCGGTGGCGATGTTGAACGGCCCCGACGCGTCCCCGAGCGCGGCGGTGACGAACGCATCGGCCACGTCGGTGGCGTGGACCACCTGGAACCGGGCCGGGTTGCGGGCCAGCACCGAGGGGTTGAGGACGAACCCGGGGAGGTGGCGCGGCAGGAAGTAGCGGCGGATCTCCCGCCCGGCGGCGGTCTGGAAGACGAGGCACGGACGGAGCCGCACCACCCGACGGTCGGGGTGGTCGGCCTCGAACCGGTCGAGCAGGCCCTCGACCTCCGCCTTGTGTACCGAGTACGGGTGGCCGGGGTAGCCGCCCAGCGGCCACGACTCGTCGACCGGTGGCTCCTTGGGGCCGGGGGCGTAGGCACCGACGGACGAGGCGTGCACGATGGCCGGCACGCCGGCCTCGGCGACCGCCTCGAACGTGCGGTGCGACCCGACCACGTTGGTCCGCTCGAGGACCTCGTGGTCCCAGGACGGCTGGATCTTCCAGGCCAGGTGGATGACGACGTCGGCCCCACGCAGCAGGTGGACGAGCGGATCGGTGGAGAGGTCGG
This sequence comes from Aquihabitans sp., assembly GCA_036263575.1. Classification (GTDB taxonomy): domain Bacteria; phylum Actinomycetota; class Acidimicrobiia; order Acidimicrobiales; family Iamiaceae; genus Aquihabitans. Next base: position 2,845 of record DATAGR010000418.1, read on the forward strand.
CCGCCGCCCAGGTGATCTTGGACCGCACCTCTCGCCCCGGCGGGCGCCGAGCGATGCCGACGACGGCGCCGACGCGGTCGTCGGCCTCGAGCGTGTCGAGGACGCAGGACCCGATGTTGCCGGACGCGCCGGTCACCACCACGCGCACGGGTGGGGTCGGCGCGGCCGGCGTCACGGCTGGTCGGGCGGGCTGCTGGGCCGCAGGGCGTCGTCGGCGTCGCCCGGCGGGCGGTCGAGCCGGGTCGGGCCGATGGGGTCCTCGGCGTCGGGACCGGCCGGCCGGTCGACGCCGCGGTAGAAGCGCTCGGACGTGCTCGACACGTCGGCCTCGCCGTGGCTCGCCGTCTGCTCGGGGTGCTTCACCCGCTTCGAGGCGAAGACGGCGCCGGCCACGAGGACCAGCACCACGACGGCCACGGCGAGGCCGGTCATGCAGGCCGCCCGACGGCGTCGCCCTCGGCCTGCTCGTCGCCGGGCCGGTCGTGGCCGGCGTCGTAGCGCTCCTCGCCCTGGGCCTCCTGCTCGAAGCGCTCCTCGGCGGCCTCCTCGGAGCCCTCCTCGGCCACCAGCTTGTCGGCCAGCTCCTGGTCACGAGCCGCGTTTTGGCCGAACCAGTCGTCGACGGTGCTGTTCTCCGGCTCCTGCACCTCGTCGCCGGGTCCTTGCTGGGTCATGGTGATCTCCGTGGTCGTCGGACCGTGCGCGCCTACCCGGACCCGCCGACCCGGGATGCGGCTCGGACGGGTGATCGCCCGTTCGGGTCCCGTGTCCGGCCGACCTCAGCGGAGCTGGCTCACGACCGCCGAGTCCTCGGCGCTGGCGTCGGGCCCGTAGCCGAGCACGAGCGCACCGCGGGCCTGGCATGCGGGGCACCGGGCGCCCACCACCAGCACCATGTCGGCCGGGTCCGAGGCGCCCTCGAGGCGCCGCTCCTCGCGCTCCTCGAGGCCACCGGCGGGCGTCACCGTGCCGCAGGCGCTGCACACCACCTCACCCGCATCGCCACGGGGACGGAGGTCGGCGTCGTAGCCGTCGGCTCGCATCGCCGCCAGGACCGCCACGAGCGTGTCGTTGTCGCTCGGCGCCCCGGCCGCCTGGCCGGCCGCTGCGTCCGGCCGGGGAGCGGGCCCGGCGTCGAG
>DATAGR010000419.1:0-3279 GCA_036263575.1 Aquihabitans sp.
AGCGCTCGGTGGCCCCCGCCCACGCCGCCGCCGACGTGCGGGCCGCCGCCACCGATGCGGTCGGCGGCTCGTACCAGGCGGGTCTCGCCGACGGCGTGGCCCTCGTCCTCGGACACCGGCCGGGGAGCTGCCCCGTGTGCGCCCCGCAGGTCACCGGCGACGCCTCGGCGCTGATCGGCGCGCTGTCGGTGCGAGAGGCCGGCGGCCGAGGGGTGCCGGCCCGCCTGGCCCAGCTCGCGCTGGCCGCCGCTGCGCCCGGTCGGGCTCGCTGAGGGAGCCGCCCCTCAGGCGGAGGACGCTCGCCCGCGAACCGAGCTGCCGGCCGTTCGCTTCGTCCCGCTGGAGGCCTTTGCTCCGGCCTTCTTGGCGCCGCCGGCCTTCGCCGCCGACCGCGCCGCGCCGTTGCGCTTGGCGCCGGCCTTCTTGGTCGACCCGTTCGCCTTGGCGGCGCTATTGGCCTTGGCGGCGCTGTTGGCCTTGCCGCCAGCCTTCCCCGCCGCCGCGCCGGCCGGCCGGCCCGTCGTCTCGGTGGCACCGTTCGCGGCTTCGACGGCGGCGACGGCCTCGAGCAGCTCGGCCATGGCGGCGTGGAGCCCGTCGGCGAGCGCCCACACGTCGTCCACCACGTCGGGGCAGGTCTGGATGCCGAAGTCGAGGCTGTCCTCGAGGCCCATGCACGTGATGTTCAGGGCGGCGCCGTCGAAGATCGGCCCGAGCGGGAAGTTCGCCTCCAGCTTGGCGCCGGCCGAGTAGAGCGGGAACGGCGGCCCGGGCACGTTCGAGATGGTGAGGTTGAACACGGGGCGGTGGCGGTCGGCGAGGCCCATGCGGGCGTAGAGGCGCATTGCCCGCCCGAACACGGCCGGGGCCGCGAACTCGGCCCAGTTGGTGAGCGTGTCCGCGCCGAGCGCCCGGTGCTGGTCCTTGGCGCCCTTCATGCCCTCGTGGATGGCGGCCAGGCGGGCGACCGGGTCGTCGACGTCGGTGGCCAGGGACGTGAACATCGACGACACCTGGTTGCCCATGTCCTTGCGCTGCTCCTCGGCGCGAACGGAGACCGGCACCATGGCGAGCAGCGAGCCCTGCACCTCCTCGCCGCGGCCCTGGAAGTACGCGCGGAGCGCGCCGGAGCACAGGGCGAGGACGACGTCGTTGACGGTGGTGCCGAAGGTGTTCTTGATCCGCTTGGCGTCGCTGAGCGAGAGCGAAGCCACCGCCACCGAGCGGGCCGAGGTGATGGACCCGTTGATGGAGGTCGCCGGCGCGCTGAACGGCATCGGCGCCAGGCCCTTGCTGGTGGGTTGGCGCGACAGGGAGCGGACCTCCAGGGCCGCCTTGCCGGTGCGGCGCAGCGCCTTGAGCACCCGCAGGGGCTGGCGGACCAGCGACTGGGTGGCGTAGGTCAGCATCTCGAGGTCGTTCGGGATCCTGTCCGGCTCCCACGGCTCCTCGGGCGGCGGGACCTGGGCGACCTCGCGGGTGAGGTCGAACAGGGCGACGGTGATCTCCGAGCCCGACGCGCCGTCGATGGCGGCGTGGTGGACCTTGGTCAGCGTGGCGAAGCGGCCCCGCTCGAGCCCCTCGATGAACCACATCTCCCAGAGCGGTCGGGAGCGGTCGAGCTGGATCGCGTTCAGCTCGGCCGCCAGCTCGGTGAGCTCGCGCACGCCGCCCGGCGCCGGCACGGCCACCCGCCGGATGTGGTTGTCGAGGTCGAAGTTCGGGTCCTCGATCCACAGCGGGAAGTGGATCTGGAACGGCACGTCGACCAGGCGCTGGCGGAAGGGCGGGGCTACGTGGAGGCGGCTGCGCACCATGTCACGCACGTTGTCGATGCCGAACGAGCGGCCGTGGTCGGCCAGCTCCGAGGGGTCGTAGATCGCCAGGCCCGAGACGTGCATGGCCGACGAGGGCGTCTCCATCCAGAGGAACCCGGCATCCAGTCCGGTGAGTCGCTTCATGGTCCGACCCTATGCCCGGCGTCACACCGACGCGCTTCGGTCGGAAGGGTGAACCTCTGATGGCGCTCAGGTGCCGGGCCGAGCCGGCTCGACGCCCGTCTCGCCGACGCCGGTGACCCGGACCACCGCGGTGCCGGCGGCGTCGCTGGCCCGGAGGTCGACGATCGCGGTGATCGACCAGGCGTGCTCGCCGCCGGGGTCGTCGATGACCTGGCGGACGTCCCACGTGTCGGCCCGCTCGGTGACCTGGAGCAGGGCGGGGTTGCGGGCGTCGGCCCCGATGCCCAGCGTGTCGTGCTCCTCGAAGTAGGGCGCCATCGCCGCGAACCAGCGGTCGGCGGTCCACCCGTCGTCGGCGTCGAGCACGTCGAGCTCGTGCCAGCGCCGGTGGGCGATCAGCTCGACGCGCTGGAAGAGGGCGTTTCGGACGAGGACGGTGAAGGCGCGCCGGTTGGCGGTGACCGGCGGCGGCGCGGCGTCGAGCGGGGCCTCGACCGGGACCTCGGTCGGGTCGCGCAGCGCCGCCCACTCGTCGAGGAGGCTGGAGTCCACCTGGCGGACCAGCTCGCCCAGCCACTCGATGATGTCCCACAGCTCGTCGGTCTTGGCCTCGACCGGGACGGTGCGGAGCAGGGTCTTGTAGACGTCGGTCAGGTAGCGCAGCACCGTGCCCTCGGAGCGGGCCAGCTCGTAGAAGCGCACGAGGTCGCCGAAGTCCATGGCCCGCTCGTAGAGGTCGCGGGCCACCGACTTCGGGCGGAGCGGGTGGTCGGCGACCCACGGGTGTCGCTCGCGGTAGACGTCGAACATCGGCTCGAGCAGCTCGGCGAGCGGCTTCGGGTGGGTGATGGCCTCCAGCTCCACCATGCGCTCCTCGTACTCCATGCCCGCGGCCTTCATCTGGGCGACGGCCTCCCCCTTGGCCTTGGAGATCTGGGCGGAGATCACCGGCCGGGGGTCCTCCAGGACGGCCTCGACCACGGAGACGACGTCGAGGGCGTGGGTCTCGGCCTCGGGGTCGAGCAGGTCCAGGGCCGCCAGGGCGAACGGGGCCAGGGGCTGGTTCAGGGCGAACTCGGCCTGGAGGTCCACCGTGACGCGGATGGTCCGGCCCTGCTCGTCGGGCTCCTCGAGCTCCTCGACCACCCCGGCGTCGAACAGCGCCCGCTCGATCTCCCCGGCGCGGGCGACGTGGCGGGCCCGGGCCGTGGGCGTCTCGTAGTTGTCCTCGAGGAGGGCGGCGAGGGCGGCGCGCCCGTCGCCCGGGCGGTCGAGGACCTCGAGCAGCATCGTGTGGCTGACCCGGAAGCTGGAGGTC
>DATAGR010000420.1:0-23174 GCA_036263575.1 Aquihabitans sp.
CCTCGTGGCCCTCGCCGTGCTCGGCCCGGCCCTGGCCGGCCCGGTCGGCCGCATCCTCGGGGCGCCGCTGCGCCTCCGAGGCGTCACCGGCGACCTCGCTCGCCAGAACGCCATCCGCAACCCCCGGCGCACCGCCTCGAGCTCCATGGCGCTGATGGTCGGCGTCGCCGTGGTGGCGCTGTTCACCGTCCTCGGCGCCTCGCTGCGATCGAGCCTCGACCAGATCGTCGAGGACGGCTTCGGCGGCGACCTCGTCGCCTCCAGCGGCCTCGGCGACGCCGGGTTCGACCCCGAGGTCGGCCGGCGCATCGCCACCCTGCCCGAGGTCGAGGCGGCCGCCGGCTTTGGCAACGCGCCGATGCGCATCGACGGGGAGGACGAGGTCGTCGGCGTCAGCGACCCGGCGCAGGTCGGGAAGGTGATGGACCTCGGCGTGGTCGAGGGCTCGCTGGAGGACCTGACCGGACCGTCGATCGCCGTGTCCCAGGAGGAGGCGGAGACCCGCGGCTGGCGCCTCGGCACCGAGGTGCCGTACGAGTTCCTCGACGGCACGACGGGCACGGTGACGGTGCGGACCATCTTCACCAACACCGACTTCGCCCCCGAGCTGCTGGCCGAGACGGCCTTCGCCGAGGGCCACGGCGCCCCGGTGAACGACGTCCTCGTCGCCATCGAGCTCAGGGACGGGGTGACCATCGACGAGGGCCGGCGGGCGGTCCGGGCCGCCACGACGGACGTGCCGACGGTCGACGTCCAGGACAAGGACGAGTTCGCCGAGACGGTGGGGGCGCAGGTCAACCAGATCCTGTTCCTCGTCTACGGCATGCTCGGCCTGTCGATCCTGATCGCGCTGATCGGCATCGCCAACACGCTCTCCCTCTCGACCTTCGAGCGGACCCGGGAGCTCGGCCTGCTCCGGGCGGTGGGCCAGTCCCGCCGCCAGATGCGGGCCATGGTGCGCTGGGAGTCGGTGGTGATCGCCGTCTTCGGCACCACGTTGGGCCTGGCCATGGGCATCGGCGGGGCGTGGGCGCTGGTGGCGTCGGCGAACGACGAGGAGCTCTCGCAGTTCGCCGTTCCCGGTGGCCAGATGGCCGTGGTCCTCGCCCTGGGCGCCCTCGCCGGCGTCCTGGCCGCCCTGCGGCCTGCCGCCCGCGCCGCCAAGCTCGACCCGCTGCAGGCCATCTCGGCGGTCTGAGCCAGGACCGTCTGATCCAAGGACCGGGGCCCGGGGCGCGTGTGGGCGCCCCGGGCCTCGTCACGCCCGGCGAGGGGGCCCCGCCTACCATGCCCAGCCGATGACCTCCGCCTCGCCCGCACCCGGTGCGCCCACGCCGCCGATCGCCATCGCCGGCGAGGCCGCCGCCGCCACGGCCCACCTCAGGGCCCCCCTCGTCCTCCTCGACGACGGCTTCCTCGAGCGGTTGGGCCAGGCGTGCGCCGACGTGCGACTCGACCCGGGCGAGCGGGCCGAGGCCAGCCGCGACTGGTGGCCGCTGGCCATGATCTGGGCCACGCAGGGTCAGGTCGGCCAGGTGGCCGGCGCGGTGGCCCGGCCTACCTCCACCGACGAGGTGGCCGCCGTCCTGCGCCTGTGCGACGACGCTCGCGTGCCGGTCACCCCGGCGGCCGGGCGGTCGAGCGTCGTCGGCGGCACCGTCCCGGTCCACGGCGGCGTGGTGCTCGACCTGACCGGCCTGTCGGGCCTCGGCGAGGTCGACGTCACCTCCGGGCTGGTCGAGGTGTGGGCCGGCACCTTCGGCGACCGCCTGGAGGAGGAGCTCCAGGAGCGGCACGGCCTCACGATCGGCCACTGGCCGCAGTCGATGGCGCTCTCGACCGTCGGCGGCTGGCTCGCCTGCCGTGGTGCCGGCCAGCTCTCGAACCGGTACGGCAAGGTCGAGGACCTCGTCGTGGGCCTCGAGGTCGTGCTGGCCGACGGCTCGGTCGTCCGCACCGGCGGCCAGCCCCGCCAGGCGGTCGGTCCCGACCTCACCCAGCTGTTCGTCGGCGCCGAGGGCACGCTCGGCGTGATCACCCGGGCCTGGTTCCAGGCGTGGCCGAAGCCCACGGCCACCGGCCGGTCGGCGTGGGGCTTCGCCACCTTCTCCGAGGCGCTCGACGCCATGCGCCGCATCATCCAGCGCGACGCCCGCACCGCCGTGCTCCGCCTCTACGACGGCATCGAGTCGCAGCGGAACTTCGGCGTCGACCCGTCGGTCAACGTGCTGCTCGCGTACGACGAGGGCGACCCCCTCGTGGTGCAGGCCGGCATGGCGATCGTCGACGACGTGTGCGCCGGCGCCGACCGCCTCGACGACGCGCTGGTCGAGCAGTGGTTCGGCCACCGCAACAACGTCGATGCCCTCGAGGCGCTGATCACCAAGGGCTACGTCGTCGACACCATGGAGATCACCGGGCCCTGGAGCGCGCTCGACGCCATCTACGCCGCCGCCACCGAGGCCATCGCCGCCGTGCCCGGCACGCTCGCCGTCTCGGCCCACCAGTCGCACTCCTACGTCACGGGTGGGTGCCTCTACTTCACGTTCGCCGGCGGCGTGGAGCCCGACGACCGCGACCGCTTCTACACCGAGGCCTGGGACGCCGGCACGCGAGCCGTGCTGGCCGGCGGTGGGTCGCTCAGCCACCACCACGGCGTGGGCCTCAACCGGGCCCGCTTCGTGGCCGACGCCCTCGGCACCGGCCTCCCGGTGCTCGCCGCCCTGAAGGCGACGCTGGACCCGAACGGCATCTGCAACCCGGGCAAGCTCGGCCTCCCGGACCCCTTCGGCGACGTGCGCTGGCCCGCCCCGTGACCCTGGACCGCCTGGCGGTGGTGCGCGCCGCCGCCGTCGGCGTGCTCCTCGCCGTGCCGGCGGCCTTCGCCAACGTGGTGCTGGCCGACCAGGAGGACCGCTCCGCCGTGCTCTCCCTCGTCACGCTGGTGGTGCTGGTCCTCGGGTTCCTCGCCGCCGGGTTCGCCGCCGGGCGCTTCGCGGCCGCCGACGCCGCCCGCCACGGCACCGCCGCCGCCCTCGTGGTCCTCGTCCTCGTCCAGGTCATCGCCGTGCTCGGCCGCCTCGACCGGGGCGACGGCGTGTCGATCGCCGCCATCGTGTTCACCGGGTTCCTGGCCGCCGTCGCCGGCGCCACCGGCGGGACCCTCGCCAGCCGTCGCCGGACCCCCGGCCCCACCCACCCTTGAGGACGCCATGCAGCTGCTCGTGATCGACGTCGGCACCAGCGGGGTGCGGGCCGCCATCGTCGAACCGGGGCGCGGCGTCACCCGGAGCCACCGGCGGGAGGTGCTGCCGTCGTCGCCCGCGCCGGGGCTCGTCGAGTTCGACGCCGCCGAGTTGGCCGCCGCGGTGCTCGACGTCGCACGCGAGGCGGTGGCCGAGGCCGGGGGCGTCGACGCCGTGGGCATCGCCAACCAGCGGGCCTCGACCATCGTGTGGGACCGGGCAACCGGCGAACCCGTCGGGCCGGGTCTCGGCTGGCAGGACCTGCGCACGATCGGCGAGTGCCTCACCCTCGCCGGCCAGGGCTTCCGCATCGCCCCGAACGCCTCCGCCACCAAGGCCGCCCACCTGCTCGACCTCGCCGACCCCGAGCGAGGGCGGGACCTCTGCGTCGGCACGGTCGACAGCTGGGTGGCGTGGACGCTCTCGGCCGGGTCGCTGCACGTGACCGACGCGAGCAACGTCGCCCTCTACGCCATGCGGACCGAGGACCAGACCGACTGGCACGGCCCCGTCCTCGCCGCCCTGAACGTCGACCGCTCGGTGCTGCCCACGGTCGTCGACTCGGTCGGCGTCGTCGGCGAGGCCAGCGCGCTCGACGGCTCGCCGCCCATCGCCGGCATCCTCGGCGACCAGCAGGCGTCCCTGCTCGGCCAGGGCTGCGTCCACCCCGGCCAGGCGAAGATCACCTTCGGGACCGGCGGCATGCTCGACCTGTGCCTGTCGGAGCGCCCGGCCTTCGCCACCCAGGGCCAGGGCGGCACGTTCCCGATCGTGACCCGCGGGCAGGGCGGCGACCGCCGCTGGGGCCTGGAGGCGGTGATGCTCGCCGCGGGCACCAACATCGAGTGGCTGCGCGACGACCTCGGCATCATCGACTCCGCCGAGCAGTCCCACGAGATCGCCGCCGCCTGCGAGGACGCCGGTGGGGTCGCCTACGTGCCGGCGCTGCTCGGGCTCGGCACCCCCTCGTGGGACTACGGCGCCCGCGGCGCGCTACTCGGCATCACGCGGGGCAGCGGCCGCCCCCAGATCGTGCGGGCCGTGCTCGAGGGCATCGCCCAGCGGGCGGCCGACCTGGTCGCAGCAGCCGAGGCCGACGGCGCCATCGAGATCCCGGCCCTCCGCGTCGACGGCGGCATGTCGGCCAACCCCACCTTCGTCCAGGCCCTCGCCGACGCGACCGCCCGCCCCGTCGAGGTGTCGCCCGAGCGGGAGGCGACCACCCTCGGCGCCGCCTACGCGGCCGGCCTGACCCTCGGCGCCTGGTCGGGCGACGACGACATCGCCGCCACCTGGCAGCCCACGCAGGTCGTCGAGCCGGTCGGCAGCTTCGATCGCGAGCGCTGGGCCGACACCCTGCGCCGGGCCGAGCGCTGGTTCCCCGAGCTCAGCGCGATCTCGTTCTGACCCCGTGCCCACCACCGTGGCGGCCTCGCTTGGACTCGACCCACCCGCGGTGACCACACTTCCCGCAGGCGATCCGACGACCACGGTGCGCACGCGCGCCGGGGCCGCCCGGGTCAACGCCCGTCTCGACCCAGGAGGACCCCGCGTGCCGATCGACAAGCCGCAGGCCACGGCCGCCCCGACCACCCGCCGGACGTTCCTGGCCCGTGCCGCCGTGGGCAGCGCGCTGGTCGGCGTCGGCGGTGCCGTGGGGCCGCTCGGCCTGTTCTCGTCGGCAGCCGGCGCGCAGGTCCCGTCGGGCGACCTGCCCGCCCCCCCGGCGCTCGACGCCGAGGCCTTCGCCGCCTTCGCGGTGCCCCTCGAGATGGCCGCAGTGCAGGCCTACCAGAGCGCCCTCTCCGGCGACCGGCTCGACGACGAGTGGTCCGAGCTGGCACTGCGCTTCCAGGGCCACCACCAGCAGGTCGTCGACGCCCTGACGGAGCTTCTCGCCGCCGACGCCGGCACGCCGACCGCCAACGAGACCGTGCTCGGCGAGGCCGAGTCCGCCATCTCCGGCGGCGCCGACCAGAACGCCGTGCTGACCGCCCTCTCCGAGCTCGAGGGCACGATCGCCGCCACGCACCTCTACGCCATGGGCGGCATCGAGGACGCGCCGCTCGCCAAGACCGTCGCCCAGGTGCTGGCGGTCGAGTCGCAGCAGTCGGCGGCGCTCGGCCTCGCCGGCGGCGGCTCGATCGCGGACCTGGCACCCGATGCGGTGACCACCGACGGCGCCCGGACGGACCTCTCCGAGGGGGCGGTCACGGCCACGACCACCACCGCGCCGGGCGAGACGGGGACCGAGGACGGCGGCGGGGCCGACGCGGGCGGCACCGGGTCGGGCACCGAGGGCGAGTCCACCGGCGGCGCCGGCGGCACGTCGGGCTCGGCCGGCGACACGAGCGGCGAGGAGGGCAACTGATGGCCCAGGACCAGCGAGGCACCATGGACAGCGACCACCCGACCGGCAACCCCACCGCCGTGCCCAGCCGGCGGACCGTGCTGCGCGCCGGCGGCCTCGGCCTCTTCGGCGCTGCCTTCCTGGCCGCCTGCGGCAACGACGAGAAGATCCCCGGCATCTCCGGCGCCGTGGCCACCACGACCCTGCAGCCGCCCACCGTGCCCACCACGGAGCCCACCGAGGCCGCCCTCCAGGAGGACGTCTCCCAGCTCAGCACGGCCGCCTCGGTCGAGCTGCTGGTCGCCCAGGTCTACGACGAGCACGGCGGTGACCTCAGCACCCCCGAGCTGCGCCAGGCCGCCACCTCCTTCAGCGACGCCCACGATGCCGCGGCGCGGTTCATCGTCAGCGAGGGCGACGTCGACGAGGCGGCATCCACGCCCAACGAGTACCTCCGCACCACCCTCGTGGACCCCACCGCACCGACGCTGACCGACGACACCGCCATCCTGTCGTTCATGGCGGAGTTGGAGTCGGCGCTGGCAGCCACCTACCTCAACGCCGCCGGCCTCCTGACCTCGGCCGAGTGGCGCCAGCGGGCCATGTCGTTCGGTGCGGCCAGCGCCCGGCGCGTCGGCCTGCTCCGTGAGCCCGATCTCGGGGGCACCCCCACCGAGGCGTTCTTCCCCCTCGTCGACCTCATCCCCAGCGAGGCCTACGTGGCGGTCGTCGAAGAAGAGGGCTGACGCACCTACACTCGCCCTCGACGGTGAGCCGGCCGGGTGGCCGCGGCCAGCGCCTCGCTCCGGCGGTGCGGTGGTCGAGGAAGGTCGGGGCTCCACAGGGCAACGGTGCTGGCGCGAGCCAGGCGGGGGCGACCTCGCGGATCGGGCCACAGAGAACAGACCGCCGATGGCCGGAGCGATCCGGCACAGGCAAGGGTGAAACGGTGCGGTAAGAGCGCACCAGCGGCCGGGGCGACCCGGTCGGCTCGGCAACCCCCACCGGGAGCAAGGTCGAACAGAGGGCAGGTTGCCCGCCGCCCCTCCTCTGGGAGGGACCCTCAGGTGGACCGCACAGATGGATGGTCACCGAACCGGAACCCCGCAAGGGACCGGGGAACAGAACCCCGCCTACAGACCGGCTCACCGTCACCCGGTCTCGGGCCTGGGATCCGGCTCGCCGAGCGCTCTGAGGGTGCCGAGCCCGTGGTCGGTGTGGATGGCTCGGTCGGTGTCGGCCTGGACGAGGTCGTTGTTGATGGCGATCGCGGCTGCCGATCCGGCCCCTGCGGCGGTGATGACCTGGGCGCGGGGGTCGGCGACGTTGCCGGCTGCCCAGACGCCGAGGTTCGACGTACGACCTGTGCTGTCGGTGACCACGAACCCGGCGTCGTCGTAGCGGCACCCGAGACCGGCGAGCAGGCCGTCGGGGTGCGGGTGGATGCCGGGGCGCACGAACACCGCGGACCGGGCGACGATCCGGCCGTCGACCAGCTCGACGCCGGTGAGACGGTCCTCCTCGACGACGAGCCGTGCCACCTCCCCGGTGACGACCGCGATGTCGCGGGCGTCGAGTTGACGGCGCTCGGCGTCGGTCAGGCCGTAGGTGTGGGCGAAGAAGATGACGTCACTCGACCACTGGCGGATGAGCAGGGCGTGCTGGATCGACCCGGGGATGGTGCCCAGCACGCCGAGCGGTTCGTCGCGCACCTCCCAGCCGTGGCAGTACGGGCAGTGGAGGAGGTCGCGACCCCACCGCTCGCGGATCCCGGGCAGGTCGGGAACGTCGTCGCTGGCGCCGGTGGTCACGAGCACGCGGCGGGCATCGATCGTCGTGCCGCTGACGAGGTGCAACCGGTAGGACACCTCGAGCGGGGCCCGGAGGTCTCCGTCGGAGGTCTGCTCGAGCTTGATCACGGTGTCGTCGACGAGCTCGACGCCGTAGCCGGCGATCTCCCGTCGGCCGACGGCGAGGAGCTCGCTCGGCGACATCCCGTCGCGGGACAGGAACCCCTGCATGTGGGCAGCGGCGGCGTTGCGGGGTGCGCCAGCGTCGATCACCACGACCCGTCGGCGGGCCCGTCCCAGCACCAGTGCTGCGCTCAAGCCGGCGGCTCCGCCCCCGACGATCACCACGTCGTACTCCTCGCTCGTCTCCATCCGAGATCACCTCTTGGGGCAAGCGTCTCCTCGTTCGGACGGTCCAGCAACGAGCCGTTGCCGTTTCCGGGAACGCGTGGTCAACTTGCCCGGTGGAGGGAACGTCGCCGCTGGCCGCGGTCCTGGCTGACGTCGGTCCGCGCCTGCGACGGGTGCGAGATCAGCGCGGTGTCACGCTGACGGAGCTGTCCGAGGCGACCGGGATCTCGAAGAGCACGTTGTCTCGGCTCGAGTCCGGGCAGCGCAAGCCGAGCCTCGAGCTCTTGCTCCCCATCGCCGAGGCGCACCAGGTGCCGCTCGACGAACTGGTCGGCGCCCCGGAGGTCGGTGACCCGAGGGTGCGGTTCGTGCCCCAGGATCGCAACGGCCGCGTCGTCATCCCGCTCACCCGCCAGGCCGGTGGCCTGCAGGCGTGGAAGGTGATCATCGAGCCGACCGACGAGCCCCCGAAGCTGCGCATCCACGAGGGCTACGAGTGGCTCTACGTCCTGGCCGGCGAGATGCGGCTCATCGTCGCCGACCACGACATCACGATGGGACGCGGCGAGGTGGCCGAGTTCGACACGGCGGTGCCCCACTGGTTCGGAGCCGCAGGCGACCAGCCGGTCGAGCTGCTCAGCCTCCTCGGCCAGTCAGGCGAGAGGATCCACGTCCGCGCCGCCCCCCGTCGCAGGACACCCGACGGGTGAAGGCCACCAACCCGCCAGCACCGGGGTCGCCGCTGCTCGCGACGAAGTTGCACCCGCCACGCCGGCGGCGCACCCTCATCGCCCGACCCCGGCTCGGTCGACTCGCCCAACGCAGCCGGCAGCGAGCGCTCACCTTGGTCTCCGCCCCCGCCGGGTTCGGCAAGACGACGCTCGTCGCCGAGTGGTTCGCCGACGCTGGAGGCACCGCATGGCTCTCGCTCGACCCGCGTGACGACGATCCGGTGACGTTCTGGACCTACGTCGTCGCGTCGCTCGACGAGGCGGCCCCAGAGTTGAGCTCGAACGCGGCGACGCTCCTCCAGACCCCTGGGGCACCACTCGACGCTCTTGTCGCCACCCTCATCAACGACCTCGAGACCGCAGCACAGGACGTGGTCCTCGTGCTGGACGACTACCACGTGATCGAGTCCTCCGAGATCCACGACTCCCTGGCATTCCTCCTCGAACACCTCCCGCCGCAGATCCGCCTGGTCATCGCCACCCGTGCCGACCCGCCGCTCCCGCTCGCGTCGATGCGCGCCAGCGGCGACCTGCTGGAGGTCCGCGCCGCCGACCTCCGCTTCACCTCAGATGAATCCCGCTCGTACCTCTCCGAGGCCATGGACCTCCCCCTCACCGCTGACGACGTCGAGGTGCTCGGCTCCCGGACCGAAGGCTGGATCGCCGCACTCCAGCTCGCCGCCCTGTCGATGCAGAGCCGTGACGACCCGTCCGAGTTCGTCGCCGAGTTCGCCGGCGACGACCGGTTCATCCTCGACTACCTCACCGACGAGGTCCTCGAGCACCAGACAGAAGGCGTTCGCGACTTCCTGCTCGCCACCTCGATCCTTCCTCGGCTCACCGGACCGCTGTGCGACGCCGTCGCCGGCCGCACCGACGCCAAGGCGATCCTCGAGCAGCTCGAGCGGTCGAACCTCTTCCTGGTCGCGCTCGACGACCGCCGCACCTGGTACCGGTACCACCACCTCTTCGGCGACGTGCTCCGGGCGAGACTCGTCGACGACCGCCCCGACCTGGTGCCCGAGCTCCGCCGTCGGGCGAGCGACTGGTACGCGGCCAACGACGACCCCTACGAAGCCATCGCCCAAGCCCTGGCAGGCGGCCACGCCGTCCGCGCTGCAGAGCTGATCGAGGAGGCCTCCGCAGCGATGCAGCGGGCGCGCCACGAGGACCAGCTCCGATCGTGGCTCGAGGCCCTGCCGCCCGAGGTGTTCGACGACCGCCCCGTCCTCGCCGACACCCTCGCTGGCGCCCGGATGGCCACCGGCGACCCGACCGGGGTCGAAGCGCTGCTCGACCTGGCCGAGTCGGGGCTCGATCCGGCCCAGGACCGCGTGGTCGTCGACCACGAGGCGTACCGCCAGCTCCCGGCGATGATCTCGGTCCACCGGGCGGGCCTCGCCCTCCTCGCCGGCGACACCGACGCAACGGTCGCCCACGCGACCCATGTGCTCAGCCTGGCCGGGGACCGCGATCCGCTCCAGCGAGGCGCAGCGTCCGCGCTCCTCGGCCTTGCCCACTGGACCCACGGCGAGCTCGCCCTCGCCCAGGAGCGGTACACCGAGGCCCTTCAGCGGTTCGAAGGAGGCGGCTACCTCCCCGACGCCATGGGCGTCTCGCTCGCCCTCGCAGACATCCAGCTCGCTCGGGGGCGACTGCGGGAGGCACAGCGCACCTTCGAGCACGCGCTCGGCCTCACGGAGCAGCACCCTGGGTTGCGGGGAGCGGCGGACATGCACGTCGGGCTGAGCGAGGTGCTGATCGAACGCAACGAGCTCGACGACGCCGCCGACCACCTGGAGACCAGCGCCGAGCTCGGTGAGTCTGCCGGCCTTCCCCAGCACCCCTACCGGTGGCGGGTCACCACCGCTCGCCTGCTGCGCGCCCGCGGCGACCTCGACGGTGCGCTTGCGCTCATCGGCGAGGCCCTGCCGCTCTACGCGACCGACTTCTCACCGCCGGTCCGACCCGTCGAGGCGCTGCGCGCCAGGGTGCACCTGGCACGAGGCGACCTCGATGAAGCCGAGAGCTGGGTCCGGCGCCGGGGCTACGGCATCGACGACGCACTCACCTACGTCACCGAGTTCGAGCACATCAGCTTCGCCAGGGTGCTCATCGCACGAGGCGCATCCGACCCGGACGCCGCAGCGACCGAGCAGGCGAGGACGCTCCTGGGCCGGCTTCTCGATGCTGCGAAGGACGGCGGACGGATCGGCAGCACCATCGAGATCCTCATCCTCCTCTCGGCGATGCACGACGCTTGCGGCGACCCGGCGGCCGCCACTGCTGCGCTGCGCGAAGCGTTGCAGCGAGCCGAGGCCGAGGGCCACATCCGGCTGTTCCTCCACGCCGGTCCAGCCGTCGCGGGCCTCCTTCGCACGCTCGCGACCACTGACGGGACCGCTTCGTACGCAACGAAGGTGCTCGCCGCCGCCGAGCTCGCCAGGGGTGCGGAGCCCGCAACACGTCCGCGGCATGTCGCTCCCGTCGACCAGTTGAGCGGCCGGGAGCTCGACGTGCTCCGCCTCCTGCGCAGCGACTTGAGCGGGCCCGACATCGCCCGGGAGCTGCACGTGTCGCTCAACACGTTGCGCACCCACACCAAGCACATCTACACCAAGCTCGGCGTCACCAACCGGCGCGAAGCGTTGACCCGCGCCACCGAGCTGGGGCTCTGACCAGCCCTTCCTCGCCTGTACGCAGAGATCACCACCACGATCACCACATGCTGTGATGTCCGGTCACCAGGTCCGTTCGTACGTTCGCCCTCGTGAACACCGAGGACCCCACCACCGACCCGGTCGACTGCCCGCCGCCGGCTGATCCGACCCCTGTCGAGTGCTACGAGATCCGCGTCAGCGGCCGCCTCAGCTCCCGGTGGGGGACCTGGTTCGACGGGCTGACCCTCACCAACGAGGACGACGGCACGACCGTCCTCAGCGGCCCCGTCGTCGACCAGGCCGCCCTGCACGGCCTGCTCCAGAAGCTGCGCGACCTCGGCCTCACCCTGCTCGCGCTCACCCGCACCGCCCCGGGCGAGCCGGTCGAGCACCCGATCTCCCCCACCACCGCAACCCGCCGCACCACACCAGGAGCAACCTCATGATCACCGTCACCGGACTCACGAAGCGCTACGGCGACCGCACCGCCGTCGACGACCTCACCTTCACCGTGGCCGAAGGCCGCGTGACCGGCTTCGTCGGCCCGAACGGCGCCGGCAAGAGCACGACCATGCGGATGATGGTCTCGCTCACCCAGCCCGACGCCGGCGAGGTCCGCTACGGGAGCGTCCGCTACCGGGACCTCCGGAACCCGGCCCGCCTCGTCGGCACCGTCCTGGACCCGCGGTGCATGCACCCCGGCCACACCGCCCGGAACCACCTGCGGGCGATGGCCGCCCTGAGCGACATCCCCGTCTCCCGCGTCGACGAGGTGCTGACCGAGGTCGGCCTGGAGTCCGCTGCGGACCAACGCACCGGCGGCTTCTCCCTCGGCATGCGCCAGCGCCTCGCCCTCGGCGGCGCCCTCCTCGGCGACCCGAAGGTCCTGATCCTCGACGAACCCTCCAACGGCCTCGACCCGGACGGGATCCGCTGGCTGCGCAACCACCTCACCGGCTTCGCCCGCGACGGCGGCTCCGTGTTCGTGTCGAGCCACCTCATCGGAGAGCTCGCCATGTTCGCCGACGACCTCGTCGTCGTCGGGGGCGGGAAGCTCCTCGCGGCCGAGACGGTCGACGCCATCTCCGCTCGCCAGACCGCCACCGTCGTCGCCGAGACCACCCAACACGCCGAGCTCGCCGCCGCCCTCGCCGGACCCGGCGTCAGCGTCGACACCGACGGCGACCGACTCGTCATCCGCGGTGCCACCAAGGCTGCCGTCTCCCATCTGGCCTTCGAGCACGGCATCCAGCTCGTCGAGCTCAGCGAGACCGCCCCGTCCCTCGAGGACGCGCTCCTCGACATGACCGGCGCCTCCGCCGAGTTCGCCTCCGCCTAGACCATCCGCCCCAACGGACCGAACGACAAGGACACGAACCATGACCGCCACCACTGCCACCATCACCTGGACCGACGACGACCGCACCGCCGTCCGCACCCAGAACGACGATGTTCATGCCATCCCCGCCGCCCTGCGCAGCGAGTGGATCAAGCTCACCTCCCTGCGGGCCAACAAGGTGATCCTGGCCCTCACCGCCTTCGTCAGCGCCGCCATCGCCGGTGGCCTCGCAGCGACCGCCAGCGCCTCTGACCCGGCACTGCCCGCATCGGAGCTGTTCATCTATCCGCTCCCGCTCGTGGCGATGCTGGCGGCGGTCGCCGGCATCCTCATGTTCACCGGCGAGGCCCAGCACGGCACCTTGGCGCTGATCCTCGCCGCCCGCCCCGCCCGGTGGGTGCTCGTCGCCGCCAAGACCGCCACCGCAGCGGGCGTCGGATGCGTCTTGGGCGTCACCGGCATGGCTGCCGGGTTCGCCGGCTCCGCCCTCGGCGGCGCCGAGCTGGGCGGCGGCTCGCACCTCGCCACCAGGGCGCTGTGGGCATCGCTCTACATCGTCCTCGCCGCCCTCATCGGGCTCGGCATCGGGATGATCGTCCGCCACTCCGCTGCGGCGATCACCGGACTCCTCATGTGGTCGTTCGTCGTCGAGAGCCTGTTCGCACCGCTCCTGCCCGAGAGCGCCCTCCACCTCCTCCCCTTCAGCGCCGGCTACCGCCTGCTCGACGCCGGGCCCCAGTTCGAAGCCCCCGTCGTCATCGCCGACATGCTCGCCCGCCCCGCCTACGCCGCCATCTTCGCTGGCTACGCCCTGGTCACCCTCGCGGTCGGCACCCTCGTGCTCTACCGCAGGGACTCGAACTGACGACACCGCAACACGTCGAGGAGCGAGCACCCGGGCCCATGGCCCGGGTTCTCGCCGCCACCGCTGAGCCTGACGAGGGGTCAAGCTGCGTTGGGTCCAGGTGACCGCCGACGAGTTGGAGCAGGAAGGCCTCGAGCACGGCCGGTGCTGTCACCCGCCGGCTCACCCTCACCACCCGAGCGGCGCTCAGATCATCCTGCGCTGCACATGACGTTGAGGCATTGCGCCGGGTCTGTGTTGCCCGACGCTCGGTTGCCGCCGCCGTCGATCACGCCGGGCACCGCCTCGATGCCGAGCTCACCGTTGTCGTTCGCCGTGTTGTTGGTCAGGACCGTGCTCGCAGCGTCGACGTCGATGCCGTCGAGCCCGAAGCCTCGTACTTGGTTGCCGTCGATCGTGGTCTGCCGTGAGTCGGCCGCCACGAAGATCCCTTCCTGCCACGAGCCGGTCTCGGTCACGAGGTTGTTCCGAACCGCCGTTGCCGTCGAGGACATCACCGTTATGGCGCCAACGCGGTTGGCGAGCAGGGTGGTCTGGTCGGCGTAGAGAACATCGATGCCATCGGCCGGGCCGCCGCCAAACGATCCGGTGCCCTGGTTGTCCTCGATGAGGTTCGCACTTCCGTATCGCAGCTCGATGCCACCTGCCTCGGACCCGGTCATGTTGCTGCGGATCGTGTTGTGGTCGGACATGAGGAGGGAGAGGGCGCCGCCGTTGCTGTTCGAGAAGTTGTTGCGTTCAAGCCGGTTGTCGTGCGAGTCGTGCAACGACGCGTTCTGTCCGCCGGAACTCGAGAAGCTGCCATCGGTGATGACGTTGCGGTCGCTGCCGAACAGTCGGAGCTGACTGCTGTTGTCCACGTCGCCCTGGCTGATGACCCGGTTGATCTGGTTGTGGTGGGAGTCCCGGAGGATGAGCGCGTCTTACCCGGTGACGGACGAGTCGGAGATCCGGCTCCGATGCACCCGCTCGAAGACCAGGCCCTTCTTCGTGCTCAGGTCGACATCGTCGGTGTGGTCGTTGTCGCCGCCTCTGATCGCACTATGACGGATGATGAGCCGCTCGGTGTCGCTCGCGTGGAGCGCGACCCTGCCGCGGACCGTGCCGTCATCGACCTGCACCTCGCGGCGACCAGCGATCCGCAGTCCGACGCCGTCCACGCTTTCGACCGTGTGGCCGTTGAGGTCGAGCCGGACCCCGTCGGCGCCGATGGTGAGCGCAGTGCCGGCACACCCGGCGACGTCCTTGGTGAGCGTCGTGTCGACGGTGATGACCGCGCCGCACCTCACGGCAGGCTCGCACGCCGTTGCACCGCCGAGGGCCAGCCCGGTGACCGCCAGCCCGATCAGCCCCTTGTGCACTCGCCCGCCCCCCGCGGCCCGGATCCCGAGACGCCCTAGCCGGGAAGGCTCGAGTCGGCGATCCAACGGTCCCTGCTGGCCGTCCATCACGGCCGGTACTGCGACGGCACCTGCCATGACCACGGACCCCAACCGTCGAACCACGCCCTCATCCCCTTCCGCCGATCACCGTCGGTCGCCTCGAGCCGTCGCCATCGTGATCCGGTGCACCCGGCTGCGCATCCTCCGATCAGCGCATCGGATGCCGGTTGAGCAGCCGCAGGCTCGGGTCGGCTGACGTCACCGCCATGGCGGGCGGGGGTCGGCACGGCACGTCCGGTACGCGACCGGGCTGCGCCTCCGACGAGCGGAGGCGCAGCCCGGGTGTCGCGTGGCTGAGCCCGCCGGCGGGGCCGGCAGGCGGTGGGTTGCTACCGGCGGGTGCGGACGTCGCGGTCGCCGATGTGGTCGTCGGTGTCCTGGCGGCTCGCCAGGCCCATGCCGAGCACGACGGTCTGGATGAGGGTGGTGAGGATGGCGAGGATCAGGCCGATCTCGACGCCGACCTCGTCGCCCAGCTCGGGGCTGATGGCGCCCTTGCCGAGGTAGATGCCGATCGCCAGGAGCAGCGCCGTGGCGGCCAGCCCGGTGGGGATGGCGCTCGGGACGCCACGGCCGCGGCGCTTCTCGGTGGCGCCGAGGATCGCGATGAGCCCGGCAGCCAGGGAGAAGCCGATCACGGCGGTGGTCGGCATCGAGAAGGCGAAGCCGGAGAACTTGCTCTGCTCATCGCCCTCGCCGACGCTGAGCCAGCGCAGGAAGCCCAGCAGGAACGTCACGAGGCCCAGGGCCCCGCCGATCATCGACAGCGCCCGCTCGCGCGCTGCCTTCGAGTCGTGTCTGTCGTTGATGGCTTCAGCCATGTGGGGAGCTCCTTGGTGGTCGCGTGTCGCCCCGATGGGCGACATGGTCGCGTTTGAGCCCTTTCCCCGATCTGACGAGCCGGAGAACGGTACGGCGACCGACCCACCCCTCTGGGTGAGAGGCGGTGACTGCGTCTCGAGGCACGGCGGACCGCCACGGTGCTCGCCGTCACGGTCGCTCCGCGCACGATCGCTCGTGGGACCTGGGCGCGGCTGACGCCTGTCGCGCCTCCCAGCGGTTCGGCACGCCCCGGAGCCCAAGGCTGTGCCTGGCGAGACCGCCTCCGCGATGCGGCCCCAGAACGGCGGCCAGGTCGAACACGGCCTCGGCCGCAGACGACCGAGGTCCTCGCTGGTCCCGCTGTCGACGACGTAGGCGAGCGCGACGGCCAACGCCTTCTGGAGTCGATCGACGTCCCTCGACCCAGCGGCGCGCTCGAGGAGGTGCGTCACGACCTCGTCGACCGTGCCGGCTCCACGTCCGGGGTCGTCCTCGCTCGGGGTCCTGGCGGTGTCCTGCGAGCCCATGCGGCTCCTCCCACGACACCGGCGAGCGACGGGCCACGCTGCTGAAGCCCAGAGGTCCACCGACCGGTGAACGTCGGACGGCAGCGGGCGGCGGCCGGTCTGCCGCAGTCCTGCGGGACCTCCTTTGCCCTGTTTGTCCGATGAAGGCTCACGTCTCGACCCGTCGGGCCGATGGGGCACGGTCGGGTCCTTCCCGGTCACACCCTTCGGCTTCGGCTTCGGGATGCGCAACACGAAAGCCGCTCCCATGTCGACCCGAGCTCGTCTCGTCTCCATCTCCTCCTGCGCCGCCGCGTGGGCCCTCCTCCTGGCGACCACCGGTGCCCAGCCCGCCGGCGCAGCCGAGGCCCCCGTCGGCCTCGGCACGGCCACGAGCTACGCCGTCCTGGCATCGTCGACGGTCACCAGCACCGGCGCCTCGGTCGTGAACGGCGACCTCGGGCTGAGCCCGGGCACCGCCGTGGTGGGGTTCGGACCGGCCGACGACGGCACGCTCAACGGCGATCTCCACGTGGCGGATGCCGAGGCGCTCCAGGCCCAGGCCGACCTGACGGTGGCGTACGACGACGCCGCCGGTCGTGGCCCCGGCACCGCCGTCGCGACCGAGCTCGGCGGTCTGACGTTCGAGCCCGGCGTCTACACCGGCGGCACCCTCGGCATCACCGGCACGGTGACGCTCGACGCCGGGAACGTCGCCGGCGCCGTGTTCGTCTTCCAGGCGGCGACCACCCTCACGACCGCCGTGGACAGCGACGTGGTGCTCATCAACGGCGCCGACCCGTGCAACGTCTACTGGCAGGTCGGCTCGTCGGCCACCCTGCTCACCGGTACCGACCTCACCGGCACGATCCTCGCCGAGGAGTCGATCACGACCCAGACGGGCACCACGGTGCAGGGCCGCCTCCTCGCCCGCTTCGCCGCCGTCACCCTCGACACGACGACGATCACGGCGCCGACCTGCGACGTGCTGCCCCCCGGCAGCACGACGACCACGACGCTGCCCGCCACCACCAGCACGGTCGATCCCGGCTCGACGACCACCGAGCCTGGCGCCACGACGACCACCGCCGACCCCGGCACGCCCACCACCCAGCCCGGCACCACGACCACCACCGCCGACCCCGGCACGACCACCACCGTCGCGGCGAGCACGACGACCGCCCCGGGGTCCATCACCACGCAGGTCGAGGCCACCACGACGACGGCGCCCGGCACGGCCACGACGGTCGTGGTCGACGGGACCACCACCGTGCCGGCGACCACGACCACGACCGAGGCGGCCACCACCGTCCAGGGCGGATCACGGGGCCCGGGCGGCTCCACCAGCCGCGAGCTCGCCCGCACGGGGTCGTCCCTCGGGCCCCTCGCGGCGTTCGGCGGCACGGTGCTCGGTCTGGGCGCGGTGATCCTCGTCCTGCGCCGACGCCTCCTCGCCTAGACCAGCGTCGATCGCCAGACCAGCCGGGAGCCCGGGTGACCGGCCCGCGGTGGGGCATCATGGGCGCCCGGCGTCTGCAGCAGCGGCGAGCCGGCGCCGCGGGAGGGACCTCGGCGTGGCGAACTACGGCGATTGGCAGCTCGGCATCTACCTCAAGGGGCTCGAGGGCGAGCAGCCCTCGCTGCCGATGTCGTACCGAGAGCTCGAGCGGCGGGCCGAGGAGACGATGTCGGAGGACATCTGGTCCTACGTCGCCGGCGGCGCGGGCAACGAGCACACGCAGGACGCCAACGTGCGGGCCTTCGAGCGCTGGGGTCTCATGCCGCGCATGCTCCGGGGCGCGGCCCAACGGGACCTGTCCGTCGAGCTCTTCGGCGCGCAGCTGCCGACGCCGCTCGTGCTCTCCCCCGTCGGCGTCATCGGGATCTGCGAGACCGAGGGGCACGGCGACCTCACGACCGCTCGCGCCGCCGCGGGGATCGGCGTGCCGATGGTGGCGTCGACGCTGATGCAGGACCCGCTCGAGGACGTCGCCGCCGAGCTGGGCGACACGCCCGGCTGGTTCCAGCTGTACCCGCCGAACGACCGGGAGCTGGCCGAGAGCTTCGTGCGCCGGGCCGAAGCCGCCGGCTGGTCGGCCATCGTCGTCACCCTCGACACGCTGACCCTCGGGTGGCGGCCGCGAGACCTGTCCATCGCCAGCTTCCCGCAGCTGCGCGGCCTCTGCCTGGCGAACTACTTCACCGACGAGGTGTTCCGGTCGAAGCTCGAGCGCCCGCCCGAGGAGGACCTTGCGGCGGCGACGGGCCTCTGGGCGATGATCTTCGGCAACGCCGGCATGTCCTGGGAAGACCTGGCATGGCTCCGCTCGCTGACGAAGCTGCCGATGCTGCTCAAGGGCATCTGCGACCCGGAGGACGTCCGCCGGGCCCTCGACCACGGCGTCGACGGCATCTACTGCTCGAACCACGGCGGGCGGCAGGCCAACGGCGGCCTGCCGGCGATCGACTGCCTGCCCGACGTCGTCGAGGCCGCCGGCGACGCGCCGGTCGTGTTCGACTCGGGGGTCCGCAGCGGGGCCGACGTCGTCAAGGCCCTGGCGATGGGCGCTCGTGCGGTCGGCATCGGCCGCCCCTACGCGTACGGCCTCGCGGTGGGCGGCCAGGAGGGCGTCGACCACGTGCTCCGCTGCCTGCTCGCCGAGATGGACCTCACCATGGCCGTCGACGGTTACGGGAGCATCGCCGACCTGACGCCGGAGGCGCTGCGCCGGGTGCGGTGAGCCGAGGCAGCTCGGCGGTCTCCGCTCGTACGCGAGCCCGCCTCCGGTCCTCACATGGGCGGGACGATCGACTCCATGAGCCGGCGGCACGCCGCCGCGCAGTCGCGGCAGACCTCGGCGCAGATGCGGCAGTGCTCGTGGTGGGCGGCGTGCGTCTCGCACTCCTCGGCGCAGCGCTCGCACGCCTCGATGGCCGCGGCGAGCAGCCCGCTGAACATCGACGTGTCGCCGGCGGTCTGCCGGGCGACCACGCGAGCCGTCGCCGCGCAGATGTCGGCGCAGTCGAGGTCCCGGCGGATGCAGGCACGGAGCTCGGCGACGGTGTCCTCCGCGAGGCAGGCGTCGGCGCAGGCCGCGCAGTGCGCCGCGCAGGCGTGGAGCGCCTCGGCGGCCACCGCGCTCTCCTCGACGTCGGGGACCGGGTGGGGGTGGCTGGCGAGCATGGCGAGCATGGGGGCTCCTCGTGTGGGGGTGCCCTCGGCACTTCCCACTCGCCGCCGCGCTCAGTCGGGTGACGGGGCGTAGTGCGGGCCGAGCCGGGCCAGGTAGCCGTCGGCCTCCCAGTCCGGCATCGGCCGCCCGGTCAGGGCCGCGGTGAGGCGATCGGCGTAGTACTCCCACCCGGGACCGACGTCGGCGACGTCCACGTCGTCGGCCAGCGCTTGCACGAACGTCAGCACCGTCCGCCCGTCCCGCTCCTCGAGGTCGACCGCCACCCGCCACGCCATCGCCTCGCCGCCGAGGTCCAGGACGACGCGCCGGGGCGGCTCGCACTTGCGGATCGTCGCCGGCTCGGGCGCGGCATCGACCTCGGCCGTCATCGTCACCATGATCGTGCGGCCGGGTCCCGGCTCGCCCTCCATCGTCCCGTACCACCGGGCGACGCGCTCGGGCTCGGTGAGGCTGGCCCACACGTCCTCGACCGGCGCTGCGAAGGTCCGCTCGATCACGAGCTCCCGCCGGTCGGCGGCCTGCCGCACGTGCCCGGTGGGTGGTCCTGGGATGTCGCTCATGCCGTCTCGGCCTCCGTCGTCGTGCCGGCCGCTCGCCGGCCGGGCTCGTGGTGCCCTCGCTCACGCTGGCGACGGGTGCGGTGCACCTCCGTCTCGAGCGCGTCGAGGCGCTGCGCCCACGGTGCGGCGAAGCCGTGCAGCCACGCCTCCACCGCGCCGAGCGGCTCGAGGTCCGTCGCATAGATGCGCTCCCGACCCACGACCTCGACCTCGACGAGGCCCGCCTCGCGCAGCACGCGCAGGTGCCGGCTCACCGCCGGGCGGCTGACCTCGTCGAACGCATCGGCCACCGCACCGGCCGGCAGGGGCCGCCCGTGGAGCAGCTCCAGCATGCGGCGCCGCATGGGGTCGGCGATCGCTCCGAAGGTGTCCACGAGCAATGCGTAACACGTCGGTTACGGATCGACAAGCGGTTCGGTTGTGGGCGGCGGTCATGTGCGCAGGTCGTCGCCGCTTCCGACGCCCGCTGCCGCGTCGGCGGCGCGCCTCGGCGCGGGTGGCGAACCGGCACCGCCGTGGCGTCGGGACCGTCAGCCGGCTCGCCCGACGGTGACGGACCGCAACGGGTCGCCGCCGTCGACGTAGAGCAGACCGCCGGGGCGCAGGACCTGGGCGAGGCGGTGGAGGGCTCGTTCGCCGGCCGCGGGGTGGCGCCCGTCGAAGGCGCCGACCCGGACGGCGAAGGCCAGGTCGTAGCGCTCCTCACCTGGCTCGAGCGCCAGGTCCTCGGCGGCGACCTGTCGCGCCGACAGGCGCCCCGCCTCGATGAGCGTCGCGGCACCGCGCTCGATCTGGGCGACGGCCTTCGCCGACCGGTCGACCGCCAGCACGTGGCCATCCGCGCCGACCGCCTCGGCCACCGCGACCGCCGCGGCGCCGGTCCCCGCTCCGATCTCGACGACTCGCAGGCCGGGCGCCAACGGCAGCGCCTCCACGATGGCGGCGAGCCGGGGCGACAGTGCAGGCACGGCACGAGCGTAGGTGCGGTCCCCGTGGGGCCGGCGGCCTCCGCCTCGGGCCCGGTCGCACGCAGCCCTGCGCTGGTTAGCGTCCGCCCATGGACATCGGCCGCTACGGGATCTGGACCTTCAACCTCGACCTGGTGCCGTCGGCGCGAGCCGTCGAGCACGTCGACGAGCTCGACGAGCTCGGGTTCGGGGCGGTCTGGGTCCCCGAGGCGGTCGGGCGCGAGGCCTTCACCAACGCCGCCCTGCTCCTGCGCGGCGGCCGGGACATCGTGGTCGCCACCGGCATCGCCTCGATCTGGGCGCGCGACGCGATGGCCGCGTCGGCCGCCCACCGCACCGTGACCGAGGCCTACCCCGACCGCTTCCTGCTGGGGCTGGGCGTCAGCCACGAGGTGATGGTGGAGCGCGTGCGGGGCCACGACTACTCGAAGCCGTACTCGGCGATGGCCGCCTACCTCGACGCCATGGACCAGGCGATGTTCTTCGCCGAGGCGCCGACGACCGAGCCGCAGCGGGTGATCGCCGCCCTCGGGCCACGCATGCTCGGGCTCGCACGTGACCGGGCCCGTGGCGCCCACCCGTACTTCGTGCCGCCGGAGCACACGGCGATGGCCCGCCAGGAGCTCGGCGAGGGGCCGTTGCTCGCGGTCGAGCAGGCGGTGGTGCTCGAGACCGATCCCACGCGCGCACGCGAGATCGCCCGCACCCACACCCGGACCTACACCGGCCTGCCGAACTACGTGAACAACCTGCGTCCCCTCGACCCGACCCTGACCGAGGACGACTTCGTGCCGGGCGGCACCGATCGGGTCGTGGACCGGATCGTCGCCTGGGGCACCGTCGACACCGTGCTCGAGCGCGTCCAGGCCCACCTCGACGCCGGCGCCGACCACGTGTGCATCCAGGTGGTCCAGGAGGGCACCGAGGTGCCGGTCGACGCGTGGCGCGAGCTGTCGCAGGCCCTCGGGCTCGGAGGCTGAGGTGGTCGAGGTCGGCGGTGGCCGTGGACGGGACGACGTGCCCGAGGCCGGTTCGGCCGGGGATCGCAGTGACGAGGGCGGTCGCGACGACGAAGACCTCGAGCTCGCCGACGACCACGTGTACCTCGGCGACCTAGAGGACGAGTCCGACCACGCCGACGCCGCCGACACCGAGCTCGACACCGGGGCGGACGTCCACCGCGCACCGATCTGCGGCGCCTGCGGCGTGACCGCGCTGCCCGCCGACCCCGCCAACGTGCTCGACACCGACTTCGTCTGCGACAACGAGGGCTGCGTGGCCTTCGGCGAGGTGCTCGGCTGAACCGCTCTCCCATAAGCCGGCCTCGTTGTCAGAGGGTCGGGGTAGCATCGAACACACGTTCGATGCACGGAAAGGCGGTGACACCCATGGAGATGGCGACCTTCGAGGCCCGCTTCGACGAGCTCGAAGCCGAGATCGGGACGCTCATGGGCGTCATCAACGCCGCGCATGGTCGCCTGGTGGAGCTGGTCGGTGAGGCGCTCGACGACGACCTGTGGGCGGTGTCGGGCATCCACTCCCCCGCGCACTGGCTGGCGTGGCAGGGCGGGCTGGGTGCGGGGCGGGCCCGCAACATCGTCCGCATCGCCGAGCGTCGGGAGGAGCTGCCCACCGCCACCGCCGCACTGGTGTCGGGCGAGCTGTCGGTCGACGCCGTCATCGAGATCGCCCGCCACGCCCCCGCCACCCACGAAGCATCCATCACCGCCTTCGCCCACGACGCCACCGTCCCCCAGCTCCGCCGGTGCCTCCGCACCTACGCCTACGACGCCGCCGCCCCAGGAACCGCCAGCGAAGGCGACGGTGCGAGCGCCGAAGCCGACGGTGCGAGCGCCGAAGGCGACGGCACCGGTGCGGACAGCGCCGAGCAGCCCACTCCGACCGCCCAGCCCGCCGACTCTGCCGACGCACCATCCGATCTCGCCGACGCGACCAACCCCGCCGGCCCCGCCAGCTCCACCGACACCGCCAACCCTGACGCCGACCCGAGCGACGAGGCAGGGTCGGGCAGCGGCACCGATGATGCCGACGGTGCCGGGCCGGACGGCTCCGAGCCTCCTCCCGGCGAGGGTGCGGCCGGCGCTGGTGGGGACCGGCCCCTCTGGCCACGCCCCAAGGGCGTGGAGGAGCAGCGGTCGGTGTCGATGGGCGGCGACGAGCGGCGCTGGTGGCTCAACGCCGGATTGCCCCTCGACGAAGGCGCCGTCGTCCAGGCCGCCCTCAAAGCCGCACGAGACGACCTCTACCGCCAACGCCGCGCCGCCGACCCCGACGGCCCACCACCGGTCGTCACCTGGGCCGACGCCCTCCTCGCCATCGCCGAAGCCTCA
>DATAGR010000421.1:0-1509 GCA_036263575.1 Aquihabitans sp.
GTCTTCGCCAAGGACCTCATGCGCGCCGAGCGCGACGGGCGCGAGCACGAGCCCGTGTCCGCCCTCGTGCGCTCCGCACGCGCCGTGCCCGAGACCAAGCCGGTGGCCGAGCTGCTCCGCGAGATGCAGGCCGACCAGTTCCACATGGCCGTGGTGATCGACGAGTACGGCGGCACCGCCGGGCTCGTCACCCTCGAGGACCTGATCGAGGAGCTGGTGGGCGAGATCGTCGACGAGTTCGACACCGAGGACGCCCGCATCGAGCCGGTCCCCGGCGGCGGGGTGCGGGTGAGCGGCAGCCTCACCATCGACGACGCCAACGACCTGCTCGACGTCGACCTCCCCGAGGGCGACTTCGACACGATCAGCGGCCTCGTGCTCTCCCAGCTCGGCCGGCTGGCGACCTCTGGCGACGTCGCCGAGTGCGAGGGCGTCCGCCTCACCGTCGAGCGGGTGCAGGGCCGGCGCATCATGCGGGTCCGCATCGACGCCATCACCCCGCCCGACGAGGACGGCGTGCGTTCCCTCGACCCCGCTCGCGACCTCCGCCGCCGCCAGCCCTCCGCCGCCCCCGACGGCGAGGCGTGAGCGACCGCAGCGGCGGGGCCGGCTCGTGAGGTCGGGCTTCGTCACCCTGGTGGGGCGCCCCAACGTCGGCAAGAGCACCCTGCTCAACGCCATCCTCGGGCAGAAGGTCACGATCGTCTCGGACAAGCCGCAGACCACCCGCACCCAGGTGCGCGGCGTGCTGACGCGGCCCGACGCCCAGGTGGTGTTCGTCGACACGCCCGGCATCCACCGGCCCCGCACGCTGCTCGGCGAGCGGCTCAACGAGACCGCCACCAGCGCCATCGGCGACGTCGACGTCGTGTGCCTGGTGGTCGACGCCACCGCGCCGATCGGCAAGGGCGACCAGTGGGTGGCCTCCCGGGTGCCGAGCGACGCCATCATCGTGGTCAACAAGACCGACGTGGCCCCGCCCACCGACGTCCTCCAACAGCTCACCGCGGCGGCCGAGCAGCTCGCCGGCGGCGACGAGTACTTCCCGGTGTCGGCCCGCACCGGCGACGGCGTGCCGGAGCTGGTCGACACCATCGTCGCCCGCCTCCCCGAGGGCCCGGCGTACTACCCCGACGACATGGTCACCGACGTGCCCGAGGCGTTCTGGGTGGCCGAGCTCGTGCGGGAGCAGCTGCTCGCCGTCACGCGCGACGAGGTGCCGCACTCGGTCGCCACCCGGGTCACCGAGTGGGAGTGGCCCCGCATCCGCGTCGAGATCCTCGTCGAGCGGGACTCCCAGAAGGGGATCGTGATCGGCAAGAGGGGCGGCGTGCTCAAGGCGGTCGGCATCGCCGTGCGCTCGCAGCTCCCGCCCGGCGCCTACCTCGAGCTGTTCGTGAAGGTCGACAAGGACTGGCAGCGCCGCCCCAAGGCCCTGGAGCGCCTCGGCTACTGAGCGGTGACGCGCCGGAGGAACGCCTCGGCGTCGGCGCGCTCCTTGGTGCGGGG
>DATAGR010000422.1:0-2001 GCA_036263575.1 Aquihabitans sp.
CAGGGCTCGCAGGAGGTCCATCCCGTCCTCCGTGCCGACGCGGAGCTCGGTCATCACCAGGTCGGGGCGACGGCGGTTGACCAGGGCCAGCGCCCGCGCCGTCGTGTCCGCCTGCACCACGTCGTCCCAACCGTCGCGCGCCAGGACGTGACCCAGCGCGACGTCGAGGCCACGATGGTCGTCGACGATCAGCAGCGTCCGGGCCATGGGACAGACCGTTGCACTCGAAACCACTTTCGCACCCCCCGGCCGGGGTGATCGCCACTCATGCAGATGACGGACCACCACGGAGCGTATTTGAACGTTAGGTGGATTACTCCTTGCGTTCGGGGATAGTGGGATGAACACTTTGTTGACCGGTCACGTTGCTTCCAACACACCCCGGGCGGGCTCCATGCGATTCATCATCTGTGACGACCACCCCATCGTCGTCATGTCCACCACCATGCTGCTGCAGGCGCACGGCCACGAGGTCGTCGCCACCGCGCCGCGACCTCAGGTGCTCCGCTCGCAGGTCGAGCGCCACCGACCCGACGTCTGCGTCGTCGACCTCCTCTTCGGGCCTGTCACCGACTCCGTCGCCGCGCTGGTGGCGATCAAGGACGTCGCCGAGCTGACCTCGGTGATCGTGGTGAGCGGCAGCGCCGACGCCGTGCAGCGGGAGGCGGCGATGGCCGCCGGGGCGTCGGCGGTCGCGTCGAAGTCGCTGCCCGCCGCCGAGCTGGTGGCCCTCCTCGAGCGCCGGGGCCAGGTCGCAGCGTCCCCGAAGCCCCGTGCCGCGTCGAGGGACAACCCGTACAGCTTGACGGCGCGCGAGCAGCAGGTGCTGGCGTGCCTGGCCCAGGGCATCTCCACGCCGGGGATCGCCGAGCGCCTCGACATGCGGGGCGCGACCGCTCGATCGCACGTCCGGAGCCTGATGCTCAAGATGGGCGTCCACACGCGTGCCGCAGCCGTGGCACGTGGGGTCAGCGAGGGCTTCGCCCACGCGTCCTGATCCCGTTCGCTGACCCACCCCGTCACGGGCGCGAGACCGCCGCCCGTCGTCCGGCGTGGCCACGGAGCAAGGAACACCAAGCATGGAAGTTCACCCCGGGGCGTCGTCCCCTGCCCTCGCGCGGGACCGCCGAACGGTCCTCGCCTCGATCTACCGCCACCGCGGGCCGTCGACCGCCCGTGCCATCGCCGACCGCACCGGGCTCAGCACGCTCGTGGTGATCCCCGCCCTCGAGGACCTCGTGGCCGAGGGCCTCGTGTCCCGGCGGGCGTGGGACCCGGACGAGCGGAGCCGCCCGGTGTGGAGCTACCAGCTCACGCCGCAGGGTCGGCGGACCTACCAGTCCCAGCTCTGACGGTGCGGATCCCCACCCCGCAGGCGCCGGCGGCCGACGGCTCGACCGAGATCCTGACCGCCACGTACCCCGCCGACGTGATGTCGGTGGGCGGCGCGCGCGTCCGGGTCGAGGACGCCCTGCGCGACGCGGGCCGCGAGCGCTACTGCGAGCGGGCGGTCGAGGTCATCGACGAGCTCGTGTGGAACGTCGTGCTCCACGCCGGCACCGACGTGGAGGTGCACGTCTCCGGCGGGCAGGGCCACGTCCTCCTCGAGGTGGCCGACGGCGCGCCCGGCGGTCTGGTCGTGCTCTCGGGCGAGGCGTCCGACCTCGCCGGGCACGGCCTGGCGGTGGTCGACGAGCTCGCCGACGACTGGGGCTGGCGGTCCCGTGATCACGGCAAGGTCGTCTGGGCTCGCCTCGACGGGGAGGTCGCGGGCGTCGCGGCCGGCTCCGGCGCCGGCTGATCCGCCCCCGGCGTAGCGCGGTTGCCGCGTACGGCGGAGGGTCGGAGGCCGGGGTGCGGCGAACCTGTGCTTCCGAGGAGAGAGGAGGGCCGCCATGTCGGAGGTCGATGCACGGAACCGCCACCGAGGCCGGCGCCACCTGCTCGTCGTGGCCGCGGCGCTGGCGCTGGTGGGGTCGCTCGCCGGCTGCCGCTACCAGG
>DATAGR010000423.1:0-3613 GCA_036263575.1 Aquihabitans sp.
CGATCTCGCCGTGCGCCCGGTCGAAGAAGGCCCGCACCTGCTGGGCGGAGGAGCGGTCGAGCGACGGCTGGGCCATGGCGTCGACGAAGTAGCGGTAGCCCTTCTCGGTCGGCACGCGGCCCGCCGACGTGTGGGGCTGGGCGAGGTAGCCGTCGGTCTCGAGGGCGGCCATCTCGTTGCGCACCGTGGCCGAGGAGACGCTGACGCCGGGCGCGTCGACGACGTGGCTCGAGCCCACGGGTTGGGCGGTCTGGATGTACTCCTCCACCACGGCTCGGAGGATCGACGCCTTGCGCTCGTCGAGCATGGCCACCTCTTCGGTTCGGTTGGCAGTCGATCCTACCGAGTGCCAGCGCCGGACCGGGGGCTCCCCGTCGCCGCCCTCACCACCCCGGCACCGTCGTCACGCCCCCGACGTCGTCGCCCGCCGCCGCTCGTAGCGGGCGAGGGCCTCGACCCGTTCGACGGCGTGGTCGACGATCGGCTCCGGGTAGCCGGTCGCGGCGGCGCCGAAAAGGTCGCCGCCGCCCAGCTTCCACGGCTCGTGCACGGCCTTCCCGGCGACCTCGCGGAGCTCCGGCACCCACCGGCGCACGTAGTCGCCGGAGGGGTCGAACCGCTGGCCCTGCGTCGTTGGGTTGAAGATGCGGAAGAACGGCGCGGCGTCGGTCCCGGTGCCGGCCACCCACTGCCACCCGTGGTTGTTCGAGGCCAGGTCGCCGTCGACCAGGTGCTGCAGGAACCAGCGCGCCCCCCGGTGCCAGTGCACGTGGAGGTCCTTGACCAGGAACGACGCGGTGATCATCCGGACCCGGTTGTGCATCCAACCGAGCGCGAGCAGCTGGCGCATCCCGGCGTCGACGATGGGGAACCCGGTGCGGCCCCGGGTCCAGGCCTCGAAGCGCTCGTCGGCGACGGGGCCGGTGTCCCACTCGAGGCCGGCCATCGAGGGATCGAGGTCGTGGCGGGCGCTCTCGGGGTGGTGGTGCAGCACGTCGGCGTAGAAATCCCGCCAGCACAGCTCGTTCGTCCACGTCGCTGCCCCGCCGCCGCGGCCGGCGAGGGCGAGGAGCTGGCGGGGGTGGACGGTGCCGTACTTCAGGTGCGCCGACAGGCGGCTCGTGAGGTCCAGGTCCGGTCGGTTGCGGTCCTCGGTGTAGCCCGCGACGTGGTGCTCGACGAACGCGGCCGCCACCTCCCGGGCCGCGGCCTCGCCCGCCGGCGGCAGGCCCTCGGTCGCCGTCGGTGCCGGCGTCGCGGGACGCGGATCGCTGCGGACGCCGTCGGCCCAGTCGACGCCGGTCGGCGCCGGGCGGGGGCCGTCCCAGCCGTGCCCCCGCCACGCCTTCGAGAACGGCGTGAACACCTTGTACGGGGTGCCGCCGCCCGTGTGCAGGGTCCCGGGCGGCACCGCGTAGGGGCTGCCCTCGCGCTCGAGCGCCCGGCCGGCGGCCCGCAGGGCCGCCTCCACCGCGTCGTCCCGCGCCGCCCCGTAGGGCCCGAAGTCCTCGGCCACGTGCACCTCGTCGGCCCCCACCTCCTCGGCCAGCGCCGGCACCACCTCGGCGGGATCGCCGGCCCGCTCGACCAGGCGCCCGCCGAGGTCGGCGTCGAGCGAGTCGAGGCAGGCGTGCAGGAACGCTAACCGGTTGGCGCCCGACGGCCCGGCCAGGGCGGGATCGTGCACGAACAGCGGGACCACCCGGTCCGCCCCGGCCGCGGCGGCGAGCAGCGCAGGGTTGTCGCCGAGGCGCAGGTCGCGCCGGAACCAGGCGATGCGGGTCGTCACGTCGGGCACCCCGTCATGGTGCCCCCTCCTCCCCGAGCCGCCGCCCGGGCAGTCACCGGACCCGGCGCCCGGCCGGGCCCTCCGCCGCTCAGCGGGCGAGCGCTACGCCGCGTTCCGGGAGGTGCTCGCCGAGCTGGCGGCGAGCCACCGCGCGGCCAGCGCCGTCAGTCGTCGAGCTTGAGGGCCGACACGAAGGCCTCCTGCGGAACCTCGACGCGCCCGATGTTCTTCATCTTCTTCTTGCCCTCCTTCTGCTTCTCCAGGAGCTTGCGCTTGCGGGTGATGTCGCCGCCGTAGCACTTGGCGAGGACGTCCTTGCGCTTGGCCTTCACCGTCTGGCGGGCGATGATCCGACCGCCGATCGCAGCCTGGATCGGCACGTCGAACATCTGGCGCGGGATGAGCTCCTTGAGCTTCTCGCACATCTTCCGGCCGTAGTCGTCGGCCTTGTCGCGGTGGATGACCATCGAGAAGGCGTCGACCGGGACCGAGTTGAGCAGCACGTCGACCCGCACCAGGTTCGACGCCCGGTAGCCAGCGGCGTCGTAGTCGAGGCTGGCGTAGCCCTGGGTGCGGCTCTTGAGCTGGTCGAAGAAGTCGGTGACGACCTCGGCGAGCGGCACCTTGTACTTGAGCTCGACCCGCTCGGGCGAGAGGTACTCGAGCTTGTCCATCTCGCCCCGCCGGGTCTGGCAGAGGTCCATGATCGTGCCGGTGTAGTCGGAGGGCGTGAGGATGGTGACGTCGAACCACGGCTCCTCGATGTTGTCGATCTCGGTGACCGGCGGCATCTCCGAGGGGTTGTCGACCTCGACCACCGAGCCGTCGGTCTTGTGGACCAGGTAGGCGACGCTCGGCGCGGTGGCGATGAGGCTGAGGTCGAACTCGCGCTCGAGGCGCTCCCGCACGATCTCCATGTGGAGCAGGCCGAGGAAGCCGCAACGGAAGCCGAAGCCGAGCGCGCCCGACGTCTCCGGCTCGAACGTGACGCTGGCGTCGGAGAGGCGCATCTTGTCGAGCGCCTCGCGCAGCTCCGGGAACTGGTCGCCGTCGATGGGATAGATGCCGCAGAACACCATCGGCTTGGGGTCCCGGTAGCCGGCGAGCGGCTCGGGCGCCGGGTTGCGTGCGGTGGTGACGGTCTCACCGGAGCGGGCCTCGGCGACGTCCTTGATGCCGGCGATCAGGTAGCCGGTCTCGCCGGGGCCGAGCTCGGGGACGGCGGTGGGGACCGGGTTGCGCACGCCGATCTCGTCGGCCTCGTACACCGCGCCGGCCTGCATGAACCGGAGCTTCTCGCCGGTGCGCATGGTGCCGCTCATGACGCGGACCGACGACACCACGCCGCGGTACTGGTCGAAGTGCGAGTCGAAGATGAGGGCCTGGAGCGGGTCGTCGGGGTCGCCCTGCGGGGCCGGGATCCGCTCGATCACGGCGTCGAGCAGCTCGGGCACGCCCTCGCCGGTCTTGGCGCTGATGCGCAGGATGTCCTCGGCCGGGATGCCCAGGACGTTCTCGATCTCGGTGGCGTAGAGGTCGGGGTCGGCGGCCGGCAGGTCGATCTTGTTGAGGCAGGCGACGATCTCGAGGTCGTTCTCGAGGGCCAGGTAGCAGTTGGCGAGGGTCTGGGCCTCGATCCCCTGCGCGGCGTCGACCAGCAGGATCACGCCCTCGCAGGCGGCCAGGGACCGGCTCACCTCGTAGCCGAAGTCGACGTGGCCGGGGGTGTCGATGAGGTTCAGGACGTGGCCCCGGTAGTCGAGGCGCACCGACTGCAGCTTGATCGTGATGCCGCGCTCGCGCTCGATGTCCATGGAGTCGAGG
>DATAGR010000424.1:0-3882 GCA_036263575.1 Aquihabitans sp.
CGCGGCCCTCCTCCGCCGGGCGGCGCGGCCGCCGGACCGCTACGGTGTCCCGCCCCCAGCCGCCGAGGAGGACCCGTGCCGACCGCCCCGACCACCCCGCGCCCGGCCACGCCGGTCGACCTGCCGACCGAGCGGGCCGCGCTGGCGCGCGCCCGCGACGCGGTGACCCGAAAGCTCGGGACGCTGGCGGGCATCTCGGGTGGCGGCGCCGACGCGCTGGCCGACGAGTACATCGACGCCGTGGTGCGGGGCACCATCGAGCGGTTCCAGCAGGACCTGGTCGTGTTCGGGCGCATCGACGACGACCAGCCGTGGCGCGTGGGGCTCTACGGCATCGACCTCGACGGCGAGCAGCTGGTCATCGACTGGCGCGCCCCGTTCGCCGGCGCGTTCTACCGGGCCCGCTTCGACGAGCCGCTGGGCCTGGACCGGCGGGTCACCTACGTCGGCTCCATCGCGGACCTGTTCGTCGAGGACTTCGCCACCGGCGAGGTCGCCGGCTCGTCGCCGCTGCTCGGCGAGCTGTCGCGCAGCCGCGGCACCGAGATGCGGACCGCGGTGGCGACGCTGCAGTCCGAGCAGGACGCGCTGGTGCGACTCGACCCGACGGCCCGGCTCGTCCTGCGCGGCGGGCCCGGCACCGGCAAGACGGTGGTGGGCCTGCACCGGGCGGCGTGGCTGGTCTACAACGACACCCGCCTCACGGCCGGGCGCATCCTCGTCATCGGTCCGAGCGACCGCTTCCTGCGGTTCGTGTCGGCGGTGCTGCCGACGCTCGGGGAGGCCCGCATCGTGCAGACGACCTTCGACCGCCTCCTCGGCCCCTCCACCGCCGCCGGCAGCGACGAGCGGTGGCTGCCGCTCCTCGACCGCCTCGTCGACGGGCTCTGCCGACCGGCCGAGATCAAGGTCGGCCTCACCCGGATCCGCGTCGACGAGGTCGCCGAGGCCGTCACCCTGCTGCGCAGCCGGGCGATCCCCTACCGAGATCAGCGCACCGCCTTCGTCGGCGTGCTCGCCAACCGCCACGGGCTCAAGGCCGGCGAGGTGTCGAAGGCCGCGGTCGACGTGTGGCCCCCGGTGACGACGGCCCAGGTGCTCCGGCGGCTGCGCAACCGGGCCGTGCTCGCCGAGCTCGGCGCCCCCGAGGACCTGGTGGCCGCCTGGCTGGCCGACCCGGCCGACGGCGCCCTGGCCGACGAGGTCCGGGCCCGCATCGAGGGCGTGCCCGCCACGTACGGCCACGTGATCGTCGACGAGGCCCAGGACCTCTCCCTGCTCCAGCTGCGGGCGGTGCAACGCCGGTCGGCAGGTCTGAGCCTGGTGGGCGACGACGCCCAGCGCTCCACGCCCCACGGGCTCGGCCTGCGCGCCGCGGCCCGGCTGCTCGACGTGGAGCCGGCGGAGATGACGACGGCCTACCGCATGTCGGCGGAGATCGCCGCCTGGCTCAACGCCCTGGCCGCCGACCACGGGATCGACGCCGTCGAGCTCGTCGGCATCCGGCCCACGGGCGTCGCGGTGCGAGAGGTGGCCCCGGGCGAGGCCGCGGTCGAGGCGCTGGCCGCCGACCTCGCCGACCGGTGGCCGAACGTGGCCGTGATCACCGCGGCCGACACCTGGAGCCACAAGGGCGTGGAGTACGACGCCGTCGTGGTCGACGCCGAGGGCATGCGGCCGTCGCAGGTGTACCTCGCCGCCTCCCGTGCCGCCCACGAGCTGGTGGTGGTCGGCTGAGCCGACCGGCGGGAAGCTGGGGCGGGCGGTGCGGACCCGTCAGTCGCGGAAGTTGTTGAACTGCAGCGGCACGCCGAAGTCCTCGGCCTTGAGCGCGGCGATCACGCCCTGGAGGTCGTCGCGCTTCTTGCCGTTGACCCGCAGGGACTCGCCCTGGGTCTGGGACTGGATGCCCTTGAGCCCGAGGCCCTTGATGAACTTGTTGAGCTCGCGGGCCTTGTCGGAGGAGATCCCGGCCTGGATGCCGGCGGTCTGGCGGACGGTCATGCCCGACGCCTCCTCGACCTTGCCGTAGTCCAGGACCTTGAGCGACACCTTGCGCTTGACCAGCTTCTCCTCGAGGAGCGTGCGGAGGGCGACGAGGCGGTCCTCCGACGACGTGGCCAGCTTGATCTCGGTCTCGCCCAGCTCGATCGAGCTGTTCGTGCCCTTGAAGTCGTAGCGGTTCGTGAGCTCCCGGACCGCCTGGTCCACGGCGTTGCGGACCTCCTGCATGTCGACCTCGGACACCACATCGAAGCTGGCCATGGGCGGAGGATACCGCCGCCCGACAGGGCCGTTCCGGGTTCGGCGCGCCCGGGGCGAGCCGCTACCCTGTCTGCTCCCGGGTCGGTGCCCGAGTGGCCAAAGGGAACGGGCTGTAAACCCGTCGGCTTCTGCCTACGTTGGTTCGAATCCAACTCGGCCCACACGAGAGGAGCCCCGGCCGCATCGGCCGGGGCTCGTCCGCGTCAGGGTCCGGGAAGCCGGCGCCCGGTGGGGCTCAGCGCTGCCACTCGCCGGAGCGCAGCCGGGCGATGCGGTCCTCCATGGGCGGGTGGCTGGCGGTGAACTTGGCCAGCTGCGACCGCTGCCCGGCGAACGGGTTGGCGATGTACGCCGTGGCCTGGGCCGGGTTCACCGTGCTGGGCACGACCCGCGTGCCGCGGTCGAGCTTCTCGAGGGCCCGGGCCAGCGGCTCGCCGGTCCCGAGCAGCAGGGCGCCCCGCCGGTCGGCCTCGTACTCCCGGTTCCGGCTCAGCGCCATCTGCAGGAAGGTGGCGGCGATGGGGGCGAGGATGGCCAGGGCCAGCGTGCCGAGCACGTTGTCGTCGCGGTCGCGCCCACCGCCGAACATGGCGCCGAACATGGCCATGCGGGCCAGGAACGTGATGCCCATGGCGACCGCCGCGGCCACGGAGCTCAGCAGGATGTCGCGGTTGCGGACGTGGCTGATCTCGTGGGCCAGGACGCCCTGCAGCTCCTCCCAGGTGAGGATGTCGAGGATGCCCTGGTTGACGCAGACGGCGGCGTGGGCGGGGTTGCGCCCGGTGGCGAAGGCGTTGGGCTGCTGGTCGGGTGCGACGTAGAGCCGCGGCATCGGCATGTCGGCCCGCTCGCAGAGGTCGCGGACGATGGCGTGGTAGCGCGGCATCTGGGCCTCGCTGACCTCGACGGCACGCGCCGAGCGGATGGCCAGCTTGTCGCTGAACCAGTACGACCCACCCACGAACACGAGGCCGATGGCCATGCCGATGGCCGCCCCGCCGGTGCCGCCGATGGCGCCACCGACGGCGATCATCAACCCGCCGATGGCGGCCAGGATGACGGCGGTCTTGAGGTTGTTCTTCATGCGGTGCTCCTCGGGCCCACCGTGGGCCTCGAGGGCGACGCTACCGACGCCCGACGAAAGGGCGCCTAAGCAGGGCCGGACGTAGGGTGCCGCCCATGGTCGACACCGCCACCGCCCGCACCCTCGCCCGCCGCCTCGAGCCGTTCCACGCGTTCATCTACTTCGCGCCGGAGGCGGGGCAGGGCTACGCCGACCTCGGGCTCGACGGCCAGGACGGCTACTTCGCCTCCCGGGCCGCGGCGATGGGCGCGGTGGGCCCCGAGGTCGTCATCGCCACGTTCTTCAACTTCAAGCCCGAGCTGGTGCACCAGGCGCTGCCGAAGGCGTGGGAGGTCACCACCCCCGAGGCCGTGCTCGCCGCCCGGCTCGCCGCCGCCGACGCCGCCCTGCGGCGCATGCTCGGCGACGACGTCGACCACCCGGACCTCGCCGAGGCTGCGGGGCTGGCCCGTCGGGCCGCCGAGACCGGGTCGCCCGCCGGTCGGCCGATCTTCGCCGCCCACGCCGCCCTGCCGTGGCCCGACGCCCCGCAC
>DATAGR010000425.1:0-1991 GCA_036263575.1 Aquihabitans sp.
GGCGGCCCGTGCCCTCGGCCGCCTCCCCGGGCCGACGCGGCTCCTGCTCGCCGCCGGGCTCTGCGTCGTGGCGCTCGGCCTGGACTGGCGCCTGGCCCCCGGCACGCAGGGCTACCTGACCACCGGTTACTACGTGCCCACCACCTACACGTCGGGCATCACCGGCGAGACGGAGTACACCGGCTCGATCTACCAGGCGGGCACGTACGTGCCCGGCCTGCCCGACGCCGCCTGGCGGGGCTACGAGAGCGACGCCCGCGCCGTGCTGGTGCCCGCCGCGGTCGCGCTGGCGTTGGCGTCACGCCGGCGCACCCGCGCCACCCGCCGGGCGGTCGTCGTCGCCACCGTCGCCGTGGCCGTCATCGCCCTGCGCGCCGGCGCCCAGGGCCAGACCACCGGCGCCATCGCGGGCGCGATCGTCGTCGGCCTCGTGGCCTCGGTGCTGTGGGGCGGCCCGGCGCGTGCTCGCCGGTCGCCCACCACCGCGACGCCTCAGTCGCTGCCTGCCGACGCCCCGACCACGCCGCTCGGCTCCGCCTTCTAACCAGTCGCCGGACCGCGTTCCTGTCGGTCGTGCACCCCCACGGTGCGCGATCGACAGGAATGCGGCCGCTGCGTGCGGGCGTAGCCTGGCGCCCATGGCTGCCAAGGTCTCGTTCCCGATCACCAACGACGACGAGGCCAACGCCTTCCTGGTGGCCGACCCGCTGGCCCTGGTGCTCGGCATGCTGCTCGACCAGCAGGTGCCCATGGAGTGGGCGTTCCGGGCGCCGTACACGCTGGCGCAGCGGCTCGGCGAGCGGTTCGACGCCGCCGCCATCGCGGCCATGGACCCCGAGGAGGTCGTCGCCGTCTTCTGCGAGAAGCCGGCGCTCCACCGCTTCCCCGCCGCCATGGGCCGGCGCGCCCACGCCGTCTGCGCCCACATCGTCGAGCACCACAAGGGCGACGCCGCCAACATCTGGCGCCGGGCCAAGACCGGCGAGGAGCTCTACGCCCGGGTCGGCGCGCTCCCCGGCTTCGGCGAGGAGAAGGCCAAGATCTTCGTGGCCCTGCTGGCGAAGCGCTTCGGCAAGCAGCCGCCGGGCTGGGCCGAGGCGATCGCCCCCTTCGGCGACGACCAGCCCCGCAGCGCGGCCGACGTGTCGTCGAGGGAGCGCTTCGCCGAGGTGCGGGCCTGGAAGAAGGCCCAGAAGGCCGCCAAGAAGTCGAA
The DNA here is from genome assembly GCA_036263575.1 of Aquihabitans sp. Taxonomy (GTDB): domain Bacteria; phylum Actinomycetota; class Acidimicrobiia; order Acidimicrobiales; family Iamiaceae; genus Aquihabitans. The sequence continues at coordinate 1,214 of DATAGR010000425.1, forward strand.
GGCCGAGTTCTCGCTGCCTGGGAGCTGACCGGCGCCGGGCGCGCCGGTGGGCGGGGATCGCTCCCCGCCCACCGATGCCCCGCCCGGCCGGTGCGGTTCGGTCAGGTCTTCCGGATCAGCGCCAGGACCGAGGTGACGGCGATGGCGATGCCGGCCGCGAGGGTGAGCCACAGGCCGATGCCGACGCCGACGGTGAGGTCGGAGGTCGCGAACACGGGGCTCTCGTCGGCCGCGCCGCTCACGTCGGCGATGTCGACGAGGGCGATCAGCGTCATCAGGGCGCCGGCCACGATGCCGACGATCGGTGCGGCCTTCACCGCCTTGCCGAGGCCCCGCAGGATGCCGAACACCGCGGCGGCGGTCGCCAGCACGATGGTCAGCGAGCCGTCCTTGTCGAGGCCGCCCAGGCCCTCGCCCTGGGCCTCGAGCACGGCCTCGAACGTCCCGGCTGCGGAGCCGCTGAGGGTGACCCACGGCAGCACGGCCGCCACGACCCCGAGCACGCCGGCACCGGCGATCAGGTAGCCGGACATCGGCGTGGCCCGAGGCGCAGCGGCGGCGGCGGGCGGCGCCGACGCCGGCGCACCGGGACCGGGCGGAGGCTGGACCTCACCGGGCTGACCGTACGCCTGCGGCTGGGGCTGGCCCCAGGCCGGGGGCGCCGGCGCGGCGACCGGCGGAGCGGGTGCGGCGGGGGCCTGCGGGGCCCAAGCCGGCGGCGCCGGGGCGGCCGGCTGCTGGGCCCAGGCCGGCGGGGCGGCCGGCGCAGGGGGCGCCG
>DATAGR010000426.1:0-1722 GCA_036263575.1 Aquihabitans sp.
GCTCGTGAACATGATCTGGAAGCCGGGCGTCTAGCGGCGCTCGGTAGCGTCGGGGGGTGCACCCGATCGAGCGCCTCCGCTACGTCGCCCGCGCCACCGGCGCGCCGGCCGACGACGTCGTCCGCGAGGCGGCCGCATCGCTCGCCGGGTTCGCCGGCGACCCCGCCTCCCTCGTCACCGCCTGCCGCCGCCTGATCGACCGCCACGCCGCCAACGGGCCGGTCTGGTGGGTGTGCGCCCGCACCCTCGTCGCCGCCGACGCCGCCGACGAGGCGTGGCGCTGCCTCGACGACCTGGTGGCCGATCCGACGATCGACGAGCTCTCCCACGCCCTGCCGGACGGGGGGCGCCTCGTGGTGGTCGGGTGGCCGGAGCGGCTCGGCCCCGCGCTGGCCCGCCGGGGCGACGTCGAGGTGCGCGTGGTCGACGTCGAGGGCGACGGCCCCGGCTTCGTCCGGTTCCTCGAGCGGTCCGATGTCGGTGCCGTCGACGTCGCCGTCACCGGCCTGGCCGGCGCGGCCGCCACCGCCGACCTCGTGCTGGTCGACACGTCCGCCGTCGGGCCCGAGGTCGCGCTGGCCGCACCGGGGAGCTGGGCCGCCGCCGCGGTCGCCCGGGCCGCCGGCGTCCCCGTGTGGACGGTGGCCGGCGCCGGGCGCCTCGTCCCCCGATCGCTCTGGCCGTCGCTCCAGGGCCGGATCCAGGGCGCGGCCACCGCGCCGTGGGGTCTCGAGCACGACCTCCTGCCGCTCGACCTCGTCGACCGGCTGGCCGGGCCGGCGGGGCCCGAGCCGGTGGCCGAGGGGCTGCGCCGCATCGACACGCCCGACGTGGCCGAGCTCCGCCGCTGACGTGACCGCCACGGAGGTCGAGGCGCGCCGCGAGCGGCGGCGCCGGGGCGTGCCCGCCATCACGTACCCCGAGGGCCTGCCGATCACGGCCCGGCGCGAGGAGCTGCTGCGCGCCATCGGCGAGCACCAGGTCGTGGTGGTGGCCGGCGAGACCGGCTCCGGCAAGAGCACCCAGCTCCCCAAGCTGTGCCTCGAGCTCGGTCGGGGCGTCGACGGGCTGATCGGCCACACCCAGCCCCGCCGGGTGGCCGCCCGCACCATCGCCGAGCGCGTGGCCGACGAGCTCGACACGGACCTCGGCACCGCGGTCGGCTACACCGTCCGCTTCACCGACCGCGTGGGCGACGACACCTACGTGAAGGTCATGACCGACGGCATCCTGCTGGCCGAGCTGCAGCGGGACCGGGACCTGTCGCGCTACGACACGATCATCATCGACGAGGCCCACGAGCGGAGCCTCAACATCGACTTCCTGCTCGGCTACCTCAAGCAGCTGCTGCCCCGCCGGCCGGACCTCAAGGTCATCGTCACGTCGGCCACCATCGACACCGCCCGCTTCGCCGAGCACTTCGACGGCGCGCCGGTGATCGAGGTGAGCGGTCGCACCTTCCCGGTCGAGGTCCGCTACCGGCCGTACGGACAACCGGTGCTCGCCGAGGAGGGCGACGACGTCATCGACGACGACCGCGACCAGATCGAGGCGGTGGTGGACGCCGTCGACGAGCTGGCGCGGGAGGGCCCGGGCGACGTCCTCGTCTTCCTCAGCGGCGAGCGCGAGATCCGCGACACCGCCGACGCGCTGCGGCAGCGAGACCGGCGCGACACCGAGGTCCTGCCGCTGTACGCGCGCCTGTCGGCCGCCGAGCAGCAC
>DATAGR010000427.1:0-13863 GCA_036263575.1 Aquihabitans sp.
GACCGCCGGCGGCCGCACCGTGCGGGTGGTGCTCGACGAGGAGGTGCGAATCGGTGCCGACGGCGCGGTGCGCTCCGAGCTGCGGCCGCTCGACCGGCCGTTCCGCTCCTACGCCGACTACCGCTCGTTCCTCGCCGCGTCGTTCGCCGCCGTCGTGGCCAACGCCTCCGACGGGCGGCGCGCCCACCCCCTCACGCCGCTCCCATCGATCTCGGCGGGCTACGACTCGGCCGCCATCGCGGTGCTCGCGTCGGAGGTCGGCATCGACCGGGCGCTCACCATGCTGCGCCCCGAGGGCGACCCGCCGGTGCTCGTCGACCACCCCGGCGTGCTCGCCGAGGTGCTCGGCATCGAGCTGGTCGGGGTGGAGCGGGGCGGGTGGCGCGACGACCCCTCGATGCCCGAGGCGCTGGTGGCGGCGTCGGGCGTGACCTTCATGGACGTCGTGATGCTGACGTACCGGGACCACCTGCCGGGCGCCCTCCTGGTCGTCGGGCACAGCGGCGACAACGTGTGGTCGGCGGGCAACTTCCGCGCCTACCAGGACGTGGTCCAGGGCGCAGGCCGCATCAGCGGCCGCGGCCTGGCGGAGCACCGGCTGGAGGTCGGCTACGTGCTGTTCGCGCCGGCGACCGCCGGGCACACCGCGCACCCGTCGATCTTCCGGCTCTCCGGAGCGGCCGAGATGTCCCCCTGGGACGTGGGCGGTAGCTACAACCGCCCGATCGCTCGCCGCATCGTCGAGGAGGCCGGTGTGCCCCGAGGCTCGTTCGCCACGAGGAAGTTCGCCGGTAGCGGTCGGGTCGGGTCGAGCCGGACGTCGTACCGGGGGCACGACCGGGCGGAGCGGGCCGCCGAGCTGGCGGAGGTCATGACGCCCGCTGGCGTGGCCTCCTTCCTCGACCACGTCGACGCGCTGGCCGCCGAGGGTCGTGGCCTCGCCGACGCGCGAGTGCGGCGGCGGATCGCCGTCGGCCGGGTGGGCCACCGGCTGTTCGAGAAGCTCGACGCGCTGAACCACCACGTGGGCCGGCGGCTCCACCGAATCGGGATCAAGGCGCTGGTGCCCCGGCGGGTGATGATCCGCGCGGCCAGGCACGTGATCGTCCACCCGGACCACACGTACCTCCTGGCCCACTGGGGCACCTCGGTCTGTGCGGCGCGCCATCTCGCCGACGGCCCGCTGCTCGGCGGGTCCACGGATCCCGTGAACCCGGCACCGGAAGCCCTGCTGCCGAGCTAGCGACCGGCCCGGGTGGTCAGGAAGGCGCCGACGAGCACCAGCGCCAGGCCGGCGATCGCGATCGCCTCGACCGTCTCGTCGCGGAACACGACGCCGAGCACCAGGGCGACGACCGGGATGAGGTAGGCGAGCACCGACCCCCGGGTGGCCCCGACCCGGCCCATGAGCGTGCCGGCAGCGATGAACGCCAGGCCGGTGCCCACCGCGCCGAGCACGAAGACGGCGGCGAGCGGGCCGGCCTCGAGCCGGGACCCGCCGATGCCGGCGATGCCGAACGGCGCGGTCAGCACGATGGCCACCGCCTGGGCCCGCCAGATGACCGGGACGGTGCCGTAGCGCTGCTGGAGCGGCACGACCAGGTTGGTCGCGAACCCGTAGGAGCACATGGCCAGCACCACCAGGCCGGCGCCGAGCGCGGTGCGCGAGCCGCCCTGCAGCGACGGCAGGCTGATCGCCACCACGCCGGCGAAGCCGACGGCCAGCCCGATCAGCTGGTTGCGCCCGGGGGGCCGGCGGAGGAGGAGGCCGGCGACCGCGGCCGAGAACAGCGGCATGGAGCCGTTCAACATCCCGGTGACCGACGACGAGATCCACTGCTCGGCCAGCGGGAACATCGTCATCGGGAAGGCGATCCAGACCACGCCGACGAGGGCGATGCGGGGGCGGTCGGCCCGGTCGATCGGGGTGCGCCGGGCGGTGGGGATGGCAGCGAGGGCGGCGAACCCGAAGACGATCCGCAGCAAGGTGACCACGCCCGGCTCGAAGGCCTCCAGCCCCTCGGCGATGAGCAGGAACGACGCGCCCCAGATGACCGACGGGATGAGCAGCAGGCCCCAGTCGGCCGGTGTGAACGGGTGGGTGCTGGTGCCCTCGGCGGTGCTGATCAGGCGCCGTGGCGCGGCGACCGCGGGGGCGGCGCCATCGGTCGCGTCGGTGCGGGGGGCCATGGCGGCAACCTACGTCGGGGGTGCGGGCGGTCGACAGCGGGATCCGGACGGCGCCCTCACCGGTGGCCTCGGCTCAGCAGAGGGCGCTGCTGCGCCGCAGCGCGTCCTCGGCCTCGGCCACGAAGCGCGTGACCAGCTCGCCCGCCGGCACCAGCTCGTGGATCGCCCCGGCGCCCTGGCCGGCGGGGAAGAACTCGCGCTCGGGGTCGATGCCGGGCGTGTGCTCGTCGCCGCCGAGGTGGTTGACCCCCTCCTTCAGCGACTTCACGTACTGGCCGGGGAACGGCTCGGCCACGCCGCCGGCGTCGTCGAACTCGTTGGTGTAGTCGTTGCGGACCACGCGGCACGTCTTGCCGGTGAAGGCGCGGGTCACGACGGTGTCGTCCTCGTGCATGGCGAGGAGCTTCTCCTTGTAGCCGACCACCGAGCGGGCCTCCGGCGTCGCGATGAAGCGGGTGCCGACCCAGATGCCGTCGGCGCCGAGGGCGAGGGCGGCCGCCAGGCCCCGCCCGTCGGAGATGCCGCCGGCGGCGACGACGGGGACGCGGTCGCCCACCGCGTCGACCACCTGCGGCAGCAGGGGGAACGTGGCGACCTGGCCGGTGTGGCCGCCGGCCTCGGTGCCCTGGGCGACCACCAAGTCGCAACCGGCCTCCACCGCGGCGATGGCGTGGCGCACCTTGCCGCACATGTTGGCGACGAGGAGGTTGCGGCGGTGGCACAGGTCGATCACCTCGCGGGGGACGCCCAGCCCGGCCACGAACACGGTGGCGCCGCCGTCGGCCATGGCCTCGACCGAGCGGCTCATGTCGCCCGGGGCCGCGGTCAGGAGGTCGACGCCGAAGGGCTTGTCGGTCGCGGCCCGCACCTTGGCCACCTCCTCGACCATGACGTCGTAGCCCATCGCCGAGGCGCCGAGGCAGCCGAAGCCGCCCGCCGCCGACACCGCCGCCACGAGCTGGTGGTACGAGACCCCGCCCATGCCGGCGAGCATCACCGGGTGCTCGATGTCGAGGATCTCCGTGAGTCGGGTCTGCATGGCGGCGGAGCGTACCCGGGAACTTGACCGCCGGGTCAAGGACCGGCGCGAGCGGTCAGCGCCCCAGCACGAGCGCCAGGCCGGCGACCACGGCGGTCACCCACAGCACGAGGCTCGCCGAGCTGACGAGCACCAGCACCCGGCCGGCGGCGCCCCGGCGCCAGATCCGCTCCGCCTCGCCCACGAGGGCCAGGACGGGAATGGTCCTGCGGCCGGCGAGCTGGCCGGGCGCGGCGGCGCGGCAGGCCGTGCGGGAGGAGCAGGAGGTGGCGGCGGTCACGAAGGGCATCGTACGAACGGGGTACGACAACGGAAACCCGGTTTGCACCCGGATCGTGGTGGTGCTGGCCCCACCACGGGCCCACCGCCCGGCGGGCTCGCCGCCTCAGCGGGCCCGGTAGGCGCCGTCGCGGTCGAGGAAGCGCCGGTGCCAGCGCCGGGGCGTGACGGCGACGGCGCGCGGCTCGTCCTCGAAGAGCCAGCGGGCGAAGTTGCGGCGGGTCCACGGCGTGGCGTCGGCGACCCGGATGGCGGCCCGCGCGCCCTTGCGGTGCCGCAGGGCTCGGACGAGGAGCTTGGACAGGCGGTGGTCGGCCACGAGCTCGCGCCCGACGTCGCGCTCGTAGGCGCGGCGCGCCTCGTCGGGGCGGTCGGGCCCGGCGCCGACGATGGCGGCGGCGGCGAGGACGCCGGTCTGCAGCGCCTGGCCAATGCCCTCGCCGGTCATCGGGTCGGTGGCGGCGGCGGCGTCGCCGACCCAGAGCACCCGCCCCTCGGCCAGCACGACGTCGTCGACCCGGGCGGGGATGGGCCACGCCTGGTGGCGCCCCTCGGGCTCGGCGTCCGGGCCGAGCACGGCGGCGATGTGCGGGCGGCGGAGGAGGTCGGGCCACAGCGCCTTCATCTCCTTGGTGGCGACCTTCCCGCCGCGCTGGATGCCGAAGCCGACGTTGGCGCCGCCGCCGGGCAGGGGGAACGACCACGCGTAGCCGGGGAGCAGGTCGGGCTCGAACCAGACCCACAGGTCGCGCGCCGCCGGTCCGGTGCCGCGAAAGTACTGGCGGAAGGCGTGCCACTCGCCGAGGTAGCCCGGCGCGGCCGTCCCGAGCAGCTTGCGCAGCGGCGACCACATGCCGTCGGCGGCGACGACGTAGCTGCTCGTCACGGTGGACCCGTCGGCCATCGTCAGCGCGACGTGCCGGCCGCAGTCGGCGGCGGCGACGACCTCGGCGCCCTCGACCACGGTGGCCCCCGCCGCCCGGGTCCGGTCGACGAGGGCGGCGTCGAGGTCGGTGCGCCGGGCCACGACCGCGTAGGTCCCCCGGTCGCGCGGCAGCGGGAACGTCGCGACGTGGCCGGTGGGCGAGGACACGTGGACGTCGTCGACCGGCGTCCACGACCCGACCGCGCCGGGGTCCAGGCCGAGCGACTCCAGCAGGCGCAGGGCGCCGGTCGTGAGCCCGTCACCGCAGATCTTGTCCCGCGGGAACACGGCCTTGTCGACCACGACCACGTGCTGGCCGGCCTCGGCCAACCGGATGGCGGCGGCGGCGCCGGCCGGTCCCGCGCCCACCACGACCACGTCGGCGGTGGGCGGCACGGTCATCGCGTGGAGGGTACGGCTCGCCGTCGGCGACGACCAAGGCGCGCCGGCGCCGGCCGGGACCTCAGGTCCGCTGGCTCCGGCGTCGCCGGCCGGCGGGGCGCCCGGCGGCCAGGACCTCGTCCCAGCCGTCGCGGTAGCAGGCGACGAAGCGCTCCGGCTCGGTCACGGCCGCCGGGTCGACGTTGATGCCGACGTGGACGTCGTCGAGGTACGACAGCAGGGTGACGTTGACGGCGGCCCCGGCCATGGGGCCGAGGGCGTACATGGCGTCGATCCGGGCACCCGACGTGAACAGCTCGATCGGCGCTCCGGGCACGTTGCTGGCCACCAGGTCGACGCCCTTGAGCATGGCGCCGAAGAGCCCGGTGGCCATGGACGTCGGGAGGCGGTTCAGGACCCGCGCGAGCGGCTCGACCATGGTGAGCGCCGGCTCGGCCCGCTGGGCGGCCACCAGGGTGCGCATCGTGCGCATGGCCTCGGTGGGGTCGGTGATGCCGACGGGGATGGCGAAGCGGGCCGGGGCGAAGTTGTTGCCGGTGACCTCGCCCTCGCCCTCGCCGCGCAGGTTGATCGGCATGGAGACGCGCACGGCGTCGACCGGCTTCCCCAGCTCCTCGTGGTAGCGGCGCAGGCCCGCCGCCGTCGCGGCCATGAAGGCGTCGTTCAGGCGGCCCCCGGCCGCCTTCGCCGCGGCCTTGGCCTCGGTGAGCGAGAGGGTGACGGTGTCGAAGTGCACCGAGAGCGATCGCCCGGTCATGAGCGGCGACAGCGGCACGTTCGCCGGCGCGGCGAGGCGGGCGATCGAGGTGGCGGCCTCGCCGAGCTTGCGAGCGGTGCCGACGGGGTCGGCGGCGGCGGCCCCGGCGGCGCCGGTCGCGACCTCCGGGAACCGCTTGGCGATGCCCAGGTTGCGCCGGCGCTCGTGCTCGAAGGCGTCGACGAACCGGGCCAGCTGGTTCATGACCGCCACCGGCGGCTCGTCGGGCATCTCGGCGAGGGCGACGTCGCGCTCGAGCTCGAACAGCACCAGCGCGATCTGCACCGCGCCGACGCCGTCGGTGATGGCGTGGTGGATCTTCATCACCAGGGCGGCGCCGCCGTCGGCGAGGTCCGTGACGACCACCATCTCCCACAGAGGGCGGGCCCGGTCGAAGCCCTGCATCGCCATCGGCTGGGCCAGGTCGAGCACCGACCGGAGGTCGCGGTCGCCGGCGCCCCGCACCCACCGGAGGTGGTACGACAGGTCGAAGTGGGGGTCGACCTCCCACCTCGGCGGCGCGACGGAGAGCGGGTTGCCCCGCACCCGCTGGCGCATCCGGGGGACGAGCCGCGAGCCGCGCTCGAGGAGGTGCGCGAGGCGCTTGGCGTCCGGCGCCCGGTCGAGCAGGCAGACCGCCGTGATGGTGGACCGCAGCATCGGGTCCTTCTCGATGGTCCACATGAGCGCGTCGGAGTCGCTCATGCGCTGTTGGAACCGCAGGTCGGCCATGGTGTCACCTCGCTGTCGGGCGGTGGCGCCCGTCACATCATGGCAGCGCGAGGCGGACCCGCCACCCTCCTGCACCCCGCGACGCGGCGCTCAGCAGCGGGTGACGCCGGGGTCCCGGTAGCGGGCCTGGAACGTGTCGGAGCCCTTCGACCCGTCGGGCCGGTGGATCGTCCGCGTGGTGGTGACGACGGTGCAGCTCCCCGAGCGCGACTCCGAGGAACCCGTCTGCTCGCCGTAGGCGTGCTGGGTGGAGTAGAGGGTGACCGTGACGCTGCCGGGGGTGTGGCTGGTCCAGACGAGGATCCCGTACGGGGTGTCGTTCTTCCACGCCATGTCGGGGGCGGGGAAGCCCATCGTGGCCTCGCGACCCCGGGGGTACCTGGTGAAGTACTCCGAGTGCGCCTGGTACTCGGTGATGTCGAGGCCGGCGAAGTAGGCGGCGTTGAACATCGTCGTGGCGAACTGCGAGACGCCGCCGCCGATCTCGTCGACGTGCTCGCCGTTGGCGATGGCACCGGCCTCCACGAAGCCCTTCTCGGCGGTGCGCTGGCCGACCGTCTCGTTGATGGAGAACGTCTCGCCCGGCTTCACCAGGGTGCCGCGGACGAGGTCGGCGATTCGGTGGATGTTCGTGACGCGCCCGCCACCGCCGGGATCGAAGTAGGTGGTGAAGCTCTTCACCTGGGGCTGGCCGTTCCACTCGGTGGTCGTGCCGACCGGCTCCTTGATGCCGAGCTTCTCGGCGGCCTCGGTGGTGAAGGCCGGCTTGGCGACCTCGAGGTCGACGGTGACCGCGCCCTGGCCGTTCGTGACCGCGGCCGAGATGCGGGCCGGCGTGTCGGCGGCGCAGCAGGTGCGCCCGTCCTGGCTCGGCGTGATGGTCGGGACGCCGTTCACGAGCGTGATCGACGCGTCCTTGGCCTCGGTCTTGATCGGGATGGCCTCGACGAGGGCAGCGACCGCCTTCTCGGCGTCGAGCGTGACCTCGAAGCGGCCGTCGGTGACCTTCGAGCCGATCCACGAGCGCACGACGGGCGCGGGGATGGTGGCCCGCTGGTCGCCGGCGGTGACGGCGAGGCCGTTGGCCGTGCCGGCGGTGAGGCGGTCGGCCACGGCCTGCGCCTCGGCATCGGGCACGGCGGGCGCCTCGTCGACCACCTCGGCGGTGACGGTGATGGGCTCCTCGCCGGAGCGGGCCCGGCGCAGCAGCTGGTCCTTGACGCCGGTCGCCTGCACGCTGCGCCCGGCGGAGCCGCTGACGATGCCGATGCCGTCGGCGCCTGGGACGAGGACCGGTTCGGTGGCCGCCGCGTTGCCGGCGAGCTCGGCGAGGCCCGCCTCCAGCGCGGCGTCGTCCACCGTGAACGACATCGGGGCGGTGCGATCGTCGAGGAAGGACGTGGCCCACACGACGGGCCGGCGGGGGAGCGACGTGTCCTCGTCGAGGTCGAGGGCGGCCCGGGCGGTGGCCTGCTGGTCGAGCTTGAGCCCGAGCTTCGCGGCCGGGACCTCGTAGGTTGTCTCCGGGGTCCGGACCTGCACCTCGACGTTGGCGTAGTACTCGGCGAGGTCGGCGACGGTGTTGGCCAGCTCGTCCTCGGCCAGCTTCGAGACGTCGCGCCCGGCGAGGGTGACGTTGCGGGGCACCTTGCCGCTGGCGCTGGAGGAGTCGATGGCCCACGCCGCGAGCAGCAGCACGACGATCAGGATCGGGATGCCAAGGCCGAGGACCAAGCGGGCGCGTGGGCGACGCATCCCCCCACCTTGGCACGTCGTCCCGCAGCCGAGGGGGCACCCAGCGTGGCGGTGACGGTCGCCGCACCGGTGCACCATGATGGGCCGACAACCGACAGCGCCCGCCGGCCGGCGTGGTGCGTGGCCATCCCGCCGGGGTGCGGGAGAAGAGGAGACGACCGTGGGGATCTGCGACGGACGGGTGTGCATCGTGACCGGCGCGGGCCGCGGCATCGGCCGTGAGCACGCCCTCATGCTCGCCGAGCAGGGCGCCAAGGTGGTCGTCAACGACATCGGCGGCGAGATGGACGGCAGCGGCCGCTCGACCGGCCCGGCCCAGGACGTCGTCGACGAGATCGTCGCGGCCGGCGGGGAGGCCGTGGTCAACGGCGACGACATCTCCACGTGGGACGGCTCGGAGCGGCTCGTCCAGCAGGCGATCGACGCCTTCGGCACCCTCGACGTCGTCATCAACAACGCCGGCATCCTGCGGGACCGGATGCTCGCCAACATGACCGAGGCCGAGTGGGACGCCGTCATCGCCGTCCACCTCAAGGGCACGTTCGGCCCGTCCCGGCACGCCGCCGCCTACTGGCGCGAGAAGGTGAAGGCCGGGGAGGCCGTCGACGGCCGGATCATCAACACGTCGTCCCCGTCGGGCATCTACGGCAACGTCGGGCAGACCAACTACGGCGCCGCCAAGGCCGGCATCGCCGCGTTCACGATCATCGCCGCCAAGGAGCTGTCCCGCTACGGCGTCACGGTCAACGCCGTGGCCCCGGCCGCGCTGACCCGCATGACCGAGAACCTCGGCATGGGCCAGGCCGACGACATGACCAAGGCGATGATGTCGCCGCGGTGGATCGCCCCGATCGTGACGTGGCTCGCGTCGTCGGAGTCCTCCGGCGTGACCGGCCGGGTCTTCGACGTCACCGGTCAGGCGCTGTCGGTCGCCGAGGGCTGGCACCGCGGCCCCACCCAGGAGCACCCGACCGACGACCCCGCCCAGCTCGGTGCGGTGGTCGAGCGCCTCGTCGCCGAGGCCCGACCCAACGCCAACATGCTCGGCTTCGACGAGTCCTGAGGAGCGACCGTGCCCATCAACCCCGATGCCGTCGGCAGCAAGGGCCAGCCCACCCGCCACGCCTGGGGCTCCAAGGACGCCATCCTCTACGCCCTCGGCGTCGGGGCCGGTGCCGTCGACCCCCTCGACGAGCTCCAGTTCACGACCGAGAACACCCAGGACGTCACCCAGCAGGTGCTGCCCACCATGGCGGTCGTGCTCGGCGTCGGCGGCTCCGGCGCGTTCGGCTCCGTGGGCTCGTTCAACCCGGCCATGCTCGTGCACGGCGAGCAGGCGATCACCCTGCACGGCACCATCCCGGTGGAGGGCGAGGTCGAGACCACCGGCGAGATCACCGGGATCTACGACAAGGGCAAGGGCGCCGTCATCGAGGTCACGTCATCCTCGGTCGACACCGGCACCGGCGAGCCGCTCTTCACCAACGTGATGTCGGCGTTCATCCGCGGCGAGGGCGGCTTCGGCGGTGACCGCGGACCGTCCGGCCCGAAGAACGTCGCCCCCGAGCGGGACCCCGACCACACGGTCACGTACCCGACCCGACCCGACCAGGCCCTGCTCTACCGGCTCTCGGGCGACCGCAACCCGCTGCACTCCGATCCGGCGTTCGCCGCGTTCGGCGGCTTCGACCGGCCGATCCTCCACGGGCTCTGCAGCTACGGCTTCACCGGCCGGGCCCTCCTGCACGCGCTGTGCGGCTCGGACCCGTCGCGCTTCACCGGCATGGAGGCCCGCTTCTCGTCGCCGGTGCTCCCGGGCGAGCCCCTCACCGTCTCGGCGTGGGAGACCGGTGACGGCGAGGCGCTGTTCCGCACCACCGGCGGCGACGGCCGCACCGTGATCGACGCCGGTCGCCTCACCTACCGGAGCTGACCCCCGTCGGCGCGCCGGCGGCCGCGCCCTCGCGCCCGCGATCCGGGATCAGTGCCAGTCGAACAGCCAGTGGCGGCCGAACAGCGTGGCGGCCAGCGCGCCCATGGCGGGGGCCAGGTTGTCCATGAGCGCCGGGCAGTAGGCGTAGTGCTGGACCGCCAGCTCGAAGGCGCCGCGGGCGTCCTCCGGCGGCCGGGCCACCAGGCACTCCAACGTGTCGAGGCCGAGGGCCACGAGGTCGGCGCCGTACGCCCCGTGCCAGAAGTGCAGGACCGACAGGTGCTCGGCGCCGGCGATCCCGTCGCGCTCGGCCCCCGACCAGGCCAGCAGCGCCGGGACCTCCCACCCGGCGGTGGCCGGCACCAGGCCGATCTGGACCCGCTCGCCCGCGAGGGCCCGGACGGCCTCGGCGTCGGGGCGCGCCGCGAGGCGCTCGCGGATCTGCCCCTCGTCGGCCTCGAGCTTGGCGAGGTGGCGGGGGACGTCGTTGAGGTAGTCGTCGGCCGCGGGGTCGCCCATCCAGTCGACGAAGAGCTCGGGCGCCGGGGGGACGTCGTCGAGCACCGGGATGCCCGGGCGGTCCTCGGCGAGGATGTCGACCCGCCAGGTCAGCTGGTCGATCGCCTGGAGGTCGGCGCCGAGCACCACGGGCCAGAGGCCGGTGCGGGGGTGGCGGGACCGGAGCGCCTCCCAGGTCTCCAGGGCCGCAGGCCCACCGGCCACCTCGAGGCGCCAGGCCTGGTCGCCGCGCAGGGTCGTGCACCAGGCGACGATGCCGGGTGGCAGGTCGCCGCCCCCGGGCAGGCGCGTCGCCGCGGTCACGGGCGGGCGGGCGGCGGGTCGGAGGCCGGGGGAGCGGTGGCCATCGTCGTCAGAAGAGCCGGAGCTCGTCGGACTCGATCCCGCGCAGCTCGTCGTAGTCGACCTCGAGCCAGGCGATGCCCCGGTCGCCGGCCAGCACCTTGGCCTGGGGCTTCACCTGCTGGGCGACGAACAAGCCGCGCACGGGGCGGAGCATGGGGTCGCGGTTGAGGAACTCCAGGTACCGCGTGAGCTGCTCGACGCCGTCGATCTCGCCCCGACGCTTGACCTCGACGGCGATGGCGCCGCCGTCCTCGTCGCGGCACAGCAGGTCGACCGGCCCGATGTCGGTCGGGTACTCCCGGCGCACCAACCGCCAGCCGGCGCCGAGGGTGTGGCAGTTGGCGGCGAGCAGCTCCTGGAGGTGCGCCTCCACCCCGTCCTTCTGGAGCCCGGGGTCGACGCCCAGGTCCCAGGACGAGTCGCTGAGCACCTCGTCGAGCGTGATGCGGATCGTCTCGCCCTTCGGGTTGGTCACCGTCCACACGCCCTCGTCTGTGACGAGGCGGTTGGGGGCGTTCATCCAGTTCAGCGGCTTGTAGGCACCGCCGTCGGCGTGGATGGCGACGCACCCGTCGGCCTTCACCATGATGAGGCGGGTGGCGAGCGGGAGGTGGGCGCTGAGGCGGCCCTGGTAGTCCACCGAGCATCGGGCGATCACGACACGCATCGGCGCGGACCCTAGCGGTCGGACCGTCGGGCGATCTCGACGAGAACTTCCGATGAACCCGTATCCTCGCCCCTGGTCCCTGCGCTCGCGACGGCTACGGTGGCCCCGGAGCTCCCCGCGATCCCCCCCCACGGGCCCGCGGGGGGCTCCGACGCCTCAGCGCCGCCGCGCCCGGCGGCTCCGGCGCTCGCGCCGCGCCATGCGATCGGAGATGACCTGGCGCCGCTCGCGCAGCTCCCGGTGGGTGATCGTGGCCGCGGCGGCGTCCTCGACGCCGAGGCTGCCCTTCACGCCCGACAGGTCGAGGTCCCACTGGCCGGCCGCCAGCCCCACCTCCGACGCGATGCGCTCGCCGTGCCGCGCCGTGAAGTAGAGCGCGATGTCGGTGATCTCGGCGAGGAGGTCGAGGTCGGGCGCGAGCAGGGTGATCGCGCCGTCCAGGAACACCAGGTTCTTCACGAAGAGCATGAGCGGCTTGGGCAACCGGGCGCCGTAGCCGAGCAGGGCCCGGACGACCCGCTGGATCTCCGCCGTCAGCTCCTCGGCGCTGAGCGAGGTGGGGTCGACCGGTGGGCGGTCGAGGCCGAGCTCGCTGATGATGGCGGGGAGGTCGGCGTCGGGCGGCAGGGCGCCGAGGTCCCGCAGTGCGGTCAGCTGGGTGGTCACGTCGTTCATCGACGCGCCCACCAGGAGCCGGAGGAACGCCAGCCGCTGGGCCTCCGGGAGGCGGCCGGTGATGCCGAAGTCGAGCAGCCCGGTCCGCCCGTCGCCCAGCACCAGCAGGTTCCCGCCGTGCAGGTCGCCGTGGAAGATGCCGTTGAACATGCACCCCTCGAGGAACCCGATCATCCCGGTGCGGACCACGGCCTCGGTGTCGATGCCGGCGCCTCGCATGCCGGCCACGTCGTCGAAGGCGAAGCCCCGCAGCCGCTCCATCACCAGGACCCGCCGGGTGACGAGCGTGGGGTGCGGGCGGGGGATGACGTAGCCGCGCTGGCCCAGCTGGGCGAACGACCGCGCCACCGCCACCATGTTGTCGGCCTCGAGGCGGAAGTCGAGCTCCTCGGTGATGGTCTCGGCGAAGAGGTCGACCAGCGCCGGCGGGTTGGCGAGGGCCGCCACGGGGATGCGGCCCACCAGGAACGGGGCGATCCACGCCATCACCCGCAGGTCGGCACGGACCCGGCGGTCGACCGACGGGCGCTGGACCTTCACGACGACCTCCTCGCCGGTGCGCAGGGTGGCGGCGTGCACCTGGGCGATCGACGCGGCGGCGATCGGGCGCCGCTCGAAGTGGCGGAACACCTCGTCGAGGGGCCGGCCGAGGTCCTCCTCGACGACGGCCCGGACGACGGCGAAGCGCTCGGGCGGGACCCGGTCGCGCAGGTGGGAGAACTCGTCGACCAGCTCGGGCGGGAAGATGCCCTGTCCCGACGACACGATCTGGCCGAGCTTGATGTACGTGGGGCCGAGGCCCTCGGCGGCGCGCCGCAGCCGGCGGGCCAGGTCGGCTCGCGACTCGACGCCCCCCTGGCGCCGGGCGCCCACGTACCAGCGGCCGACGCCCCCGCCCAGGAGGCGGACGGTGCGCCCGATGCGGCGCCCTGGCGGGAGCGCCCGACGGCGGGTGAGCTCGGGAAGCTCGTGCAGGAGTCGGGCCCGCTCGCCGGGCGCCACCAGCTCCCAGGGCAGCTGGTCGGGCTCCAGGGCCCAGGGCGGATCGTCGGAGAAGGCCCCCCACGCCAGGTCGGTCGGCCGGTCCTGGGCGGGGCGATCCTCGTCGGGCACCGGGCCAGTCTGCACAGCGGTGGCGTCGTTCCGGCGCGCCCGGCCGACGAAGCGGGCGCCGCGTTGGGAAACCGTTAGGATCCGACTCCTCGGGGTCGTGATCCCACGGATCGTGACCGCCCGCCCACTACCTCCGAGTCGCAGATGACGCCGCACCGCAGCACCGGGGAGTGGAGCCTCGCCGTCCGCCAGCAGGCGTCGGTCGCGCGCATCGGCCAGCTCGGGCTCCGCGGCGGCGAACTGCACCGCCTCCTCGACGAGGCGCTCCTGGCCGTGGCCGACACCCTCGGCGTGCAGGGCGTCGCCCTCTTCGAGCTGCTGCCCGGCTGGCACGAGCTGCGGGGTCGCGCCGCGGTCCTGGGCGGGGGCGTCGTGCCGCCCGAGCTCGTCGAGCGGGTGCGCCTGCCGGCGGGCAGCGGCTCGCTGCCGGGCTTCACGGTGGAGTCCGGGGTGGCGGTGGTGACCTCCGACCTCCACCACGACGAGCGGTTCCGGGCCCTGGCCGGTGACTACGGCATCACGGCGCGCTCGG
>DATAGR010000428.1:0-2154 GCA_036263575.1 Aquihabitans sp.
ACGAGCGCCTGGCCCTCGTGGCCATCCTGCTCGTGGTGGCGATGGTGCCGGTGTGGGACCGCAGCGTGGTCTTCCTCCGCTGGGCCGACGAGCCGGTCATCCTCGGCTTCGCCGTCGCCCTCGGCGCCCGCCGGTTCCAGATCCGGCCGGTGCTGCGCGGCGTCGGCCTGCTGGCCGCCACGACTGCGGTGGTGTGGATCGCCATCTGACGAGCGGCGCCGCCCCGCCCTACTGGACCTGCGTCAGCTCCCGGCGGAGGTCCTTGATCTCGTCCCGCAGGCGGGCGGCGTACTCGAAGCGCAGCTCCTGGGACGCCTCGGCCATCTCCTCCTCCAGCGTGTGGATGAGGCGGGCCAGCTCGTCGCCCGGGAGCTCGGCCAGCTCCATGCGGCGCTTGCGGTCGAGCTCGGAGTCCTTCCGGCGACCGCTGTCGGGCACCGGGGCGGTGGTGGCCGGGCGGAGGTAGGCGAGGATGTCGGTCACGGCCTTGCGCACGGTCTGCGGGTCGATCCCGTGCTCGACGTTGTAGGCCTGCTGGAGGCCACGGCGGCGGTTCGTCTCCGAGATGGCGCGCTGCATGGAGTCGGTGACGACGTCGGCGTACATGATCACCTGGCCCTCGACGTTGCGGGCGGCCCGGCCGATGGTCTGGATGAGCGAGGTCTCGCTGCGGAGGAAGCCCTCCTTGTCCGCGTCGAGGATGGCGACCAGCGACACCTCGGGGAGGTCGAGGCCCTCGCGGAGGAGGTTGATGCCGACCAGGACGTCGAACTCGCCGAGGCGGAGGTCGCGCAGGATCTCGATGCGCTGGATGGTGTCCACCTCCGAGTGCAGGTAGCGCACCCGGACCCCGAGCTCGAGGAGGTAGTCGGTGAGGTCCTCGGACATCTTCTTGGTGAGGGTGGTCACCAGGACGCGGTCGCCCCGGGTGACGCGCTCGTTGATCTGGTCGAGGAGGTCGTCGATCTGGCCCTTGGTCGGCTTGATCACGATCTCGGGGTCGATGAGGCCGGTGGGCCGCACCACCTGCTCCACCACGTTGGTGGAGACCTGGAGCTCGTAGGCACCGGGCGTGGCGGACAGGAAGATGACCTGGCCGACCCGCTCCATGACCTCCTCGAAGCGCAGCGGCCGGTTGTCGGCTGCGGACGGCAGGCGGAAGCCGTGCTCGATCAGCTGCTCCTTGCGCGAGCGGTCGCCCTCGTACTGGCCGTGCAGCTGGGGCACGGTCTGGTGGCTCTCGTCCATGACGACCACGAAGTCGTCCGGGAAGAAGTCGAGCAGGGTGCCGGGCGGATCGCCGGGCCCGCGGCCGTCGATCGGCGCCGAGTAGTTCTCGATGCCGTTGCAGAAGCCCATCTCCTGCATCATCTCGAGGTCGTACTGGGTGCGCATGCGCAGCCGCTGGGCCTCGAGCAGCTTGCCGTCGGCCTCGAACTGGGCCAGGCGTTGCTGGAGCTCGTGCTCGATGCGCTTGATGCCGGCCGCCATGCGCTCCTCGCCGGCGACGTAGTGGGTGGCCGGCAGCACCAGGAGCTCCTCCTGCGTGCGGATGGCCTCGCCGGTGAGCGGGTCGACCACCACGATGCGCTCCACCTCGTCGCCGAAGAGCTCCACCCGCACCGGGTTCTCGTCGTACGCGGGGTGGATCTCGATGACGTCGCCCCGGACCCGGAACTTGCCCCGCACCAGGTTCATGTCGTTGCGGTCGTAGGACAGGTCGACCAGCTTGCGGAGCACCTGGCGCTGGTCGATCTCCTCGCCGACCTCGAGGTGCAGGACCTTGTCGCGGTACTCGACGGGCGAGCCGAGGCCGTAGATGCAGGAGACCGAGGCGACGACGATCGTGTCCCGGCGGGTCAGCAGCGAGGCCGTGGCCGAGTGCCGGAGGCGGTCGATCTCGTCGTTCACCGACGAGTCCTTCTCGATGTAGGTGTCCGACGCGGCCATGTAGGCCTCGGGCTGGTAGTAGTCGTAGTAGCTGACGAAGTACTCGACCCGGTTCTTGGGGAAGAACTCGCGGAACTCGGAGGCCAGCTGGGCGGCGAGGGACTTGTTGGGGGCCAGGACCAGCGTGGGGCGCTGGTACTTCTCGATGGCCCAGGCGATGGTGGCGCTCTTGCCGGAGCCGGTGATGCCGAGCAGGGTCTGGAA
>DATAGR010000429.1:0-1649 GCA_036263575.1 Aquihabitans sp.
GAGGTCATGCGGGACCACGCCGACAACTGCGTGATCATCTGCTCGATCGAGAACGTCGACCCCATGGGCGTGCACACCGGGGACTCCATCACGGTGGCCCCGGCCCAGACCCTCTCCGACGTCGAGTACCAGAAGATGCGCGAC
Organism: Aquihabitans sp.; assembly: GCA_036263575.1. GTDB lineage: Bacteria > Actinomycetota > Acidimicrobiia > Acidimicrobiales > Iamiaceae > Aquihabitans. Next base: position 145 of record DATAGR010000429.1, read on the forward strand.
GCCGCCTTCGCCTGCATCCGGCGCGTCGGCGTCGAGACCGGCGGCTCGAACGTCCAGTTCGCCCTCAACCCGGCCGACGGCGAGATGGTCGTCATCGAGATGAACCCGCGCGTCAGCCGGTCCTCGGCGCTGGCGTCCAAGGCCACCGGGTTCCCGATCGCCAAGATCGCGGCCCGGCTCGCGGTGGGCTACACGCTCGACGAGATCCCCAACGACATCACCCGCAAGACGCCGGCCAGCTTCGAGCCCACCATCGACTACGTGGTCACCAAGGTGCCGCGGTGGGCGTTCGAGAAGTTCCCCGGCCAGGAGCCGGTGCTCGGCACCCAGATGCAGTCCGTGGGCGAGGCCATGGCCATCGGGCGCACGTTCCCAGAGTCGCTCCAGAAGGCGCTGCGCTCGCTCGAGCACGGCCGCCTGGGGCTCAACTGCGACCCCGCCGAGGCCGCCTTCGACCACCTGTCCGACGACGACCTGGTGGCGGCGGCGTCCATCGGCACACCCGATCGGCCCTTCCAGCTGGAGGCGGCCATCCGGCGGGGGATCCCGCTCGACCGCATCCACGACCAGACCAAGGTCGACCCCTGGTTCCTCGACCAGATGAGCCTCATCACCGAGGAGCGCGCCGTCCTCGAGGGCGCCACGCCCGCCACCATGACCCGCAGCGGCTGGCGGCGGGCCAAGCGCCTCGGCTTCGGCGACGCCCAGCTCGCCCACCTGTGGGGCGTGCCCGAGGCCGACGTGCGCGCCGCCCGCCTCGCCGCGGGCGTCAAGGTCACGTTCAAGACGGTGGACACCTGCGGTGCCGAGTTCGAGGCCGAGACGCCGTACCACTACTCGACCTACGAGGACGACGACGAGGTCCGCCCCGGCGACCGGCCCAAGGTGCTGATCCTCGGTTCGGGCCCCAACCGCCTCGGCCAGGGCATCGAGTTCGACTACTGCTGCGTCCACGCCAGCTTCGCCCTGCGCGACGCCGGCTACGAGACGATCATGGTCAACTGCAACCCGGAGACGGTGTCGACCGACTACGACACTTCCGACCGCCTCTACTTCGAACCGCTCACGCTGGAAGACGTGCTCGAGATCGTGGAGCTCGAGAAGCCCACCGGCGTGATCGTGCAGTACGGCGGCCAGACGCCGCTGAAGCTGGCGCTGGGCCTGGAGGCCGAGGGCGTGCCGATCATCGGCACCTCGCCCGACATGATCGACGCGGCCGAAGACCGCGAGCGCTTCCAGCAGCTGCTCGTGCAGCTGGGGCTGCGGCAGCCGCCGAACGCCACCGCCCGCACCGAATCCGAAGCGCTCGAGAAGGCGCAGGCACTGGGCTATCCGCTGGTGGTGCGTCCGAGCTACGTGCTCGGCGGCCGCGCGATGGAGATCGTGCACGAGCAGCGCGACCTCGAGCGCTACATGCGGGAGGCGGTGAAGGTGTCCAACGATTCGCCGGTGCTGCTGGACCGGTTCCTGAACGACGCGATCGAGTGCGACGTCGACTGCATCGC
>DATAGR010000430.1:0-9036 GCA_036263575.1 Aquihabitans sp.
GGTGCCGTACGACGTCCTGCTGAACACCATGCCGCTGAACCGGCTCGTCGAGGGCATGGAGTCGGTCCCCGACCGGGTCCGCGGCGCGGTCGACGGCCTGCACTGGAGCGGCAGCCACATCGTGGGCGTCGGCATCGACCACCCCGCCGAGACCACGAAGAACTGGATCTACTACCCCGAGCCCGACGTGCCCTTCTACCGGGTCACCTACCTGTCGAACTACTCGCCCTACATGACGGCGCGGCCCGATCAGATGCTGCTGCTGACCGAGACCTCGCAGTCCCGGCACAAGCCCGAGGACGCCTCCACGATCGTGGAGCGGGTCATCGACGGCTGCATCACCACCGGGCTCATGACCGAGGAGGACCGGGAGCAGATCGTCACCACGTGGCTGTGCTCGCCCGACATGTCGTACCCGGTGCCGTCGGTGACCCGCGACGAGGCGCTGGGGACGATCCAGCCGTGGCTGCGCGAGCAGGACATCTGGTCGCGGGGCCGCTTCGGCGGCTGGCTCTACGAGATCGGCAACATGGATCACTCGGCCATGCAGGGGGTCGAGTTCGTCGACCACGTCCTGCACGGCGAGCCCGAGGCGACGTGGATCCCACGCGGCGAGGGCGAGCAGGGCGCCGGCATCCGCTGACGGCGCCGCCCGCCCAGCAGGGGGGCAGGCGGGAGCGGATCAGGCGGGGGCGACGCCGCGCACGATCACGACGTCCTCCTCCTCGACGTCGGCGGGGATGTTCCCGATCGCCTGCTGCTCGCGCATGAGCGGGCCCAGCGGGCCGCGGTGGCGCTCCACCACCGCGACGTCGGTGAGCCCGGCGCGCTCGAGGCGGGCGACGGTCGCGCCGTCGTCGATGAGCGACGAGTGGATGATCAGCACCCGCCCGCCGGGGCGGAGGTGCGCCGGCGCCTCGTCGCACAGCTGGTCGAGGACCTTGCGCCCGTCCCGACCGGCCGCCCAGGCGCGCGACGGCCCCCGCTGGGGCAGCGCGTCGTCGGCCGAGGGCACGTACGGCGGGTTGGACACGATCGCGTCGAAGCGCTCGTCGGCGACCGGCTCGAACAGCCGGCCCCGCAGGGCCCGCACCGGCAGCCGGTTGCGGCGGGCGTTGAGGCGGACGGTGAGCACGGCCCGACGGGAGACGTCGATGGCGGTGGCCTCGGCGCCCTGCTCGGCGGCGGCGAGGGCGAGGACGCCGCTCCCGGTGCAGACGTCGAGCACGCGTGCGCCCGGGCCCAGGTCCTCACGGCGGAGCGCGTCGACCAGCTGCCAGGAGTCGGAGATCGGGGAGAACACGCCGGGCAGGGTCATCAGGTCCATGTCCGCCCCCTTCCACCGGGCCCCGCCCTCTAGACCGCCCGCGAGACCGATCGGTCGGACCGGGCCATCGGCGGGACCGGGTGGCTCAGGGCGCGAAGACCGAGGCGAGCCACGCGGTGGCGCCGCCGAGGCCGGCGGCGCGCAGCTCGTCGGCCGTGTTCCGCGCCACCAGCCGGCGGGCGTCGTCCAGGCCGCCGGGCGCGTGGGCCTCCACCTCGTCGAGCAGTCGGTGGAGCCGACGTTCGGTGGGCACCGACTCGCCGGTCTCCAGGTCGGCCAGCCGGCCGTGCACGCCGTCGCGCAGCGCTGCCCACCGGTTCTCCGCGATCCGCCACGTGGCCGGGCAGCCGAGGTCGCGGCCCTCGTGGTGGCGCTCGGCCAGGTGGCACACCAGCGCGTGGACCACGCCGGCCACGGCTGTGGTGGCCGCCACGGTCGGTTGCACGTCGGGCACCCGCACCTCGAGCGTGCCGTGCACGACGTGGGGCCGCAGCTCCCACCACCACCGGCGCGGCTCGCACACGGTGCCGCTCGTGCGCCCCCACGCCAGGTCGGCGACGAACGCGTCCCAGCTCGCGATGGCGGGCGGCACCCCCTGGCGGGGCAGCTGGCCCGAGATGACCGGGCGCACCGACGCCAGCCCGGTGTCGCGGCCCTCGTGGAACGGCGCCGCCGCCGCCAGCGCGGCCAGCTCGGGCAGGTGGCCCCGGAGCGCGTTGTACACGGCGAGCGTCGCGTCGGCCGTTCCCACCGCCACGTGGACCTGCAGCGCGCCGACCAGCTGGCGACCGGCCACCTCGCGGTACTCCTCGTGCAGGGCGCGCCCTCGCTCGGAGGCCGTCACCGCGCTGACCGGCGGTGCGGTCGGGTGCACGGCGGCGGCCGCCGGCACGCCGAGGCCGGCGGCGGCGTCGAGCAGGGCCCGCCGGGCGCCGGCCAGCTCGGCCACGGCGTCGGCGACGTGCCGGTGTGGCCGGGTGAGCAGCTCCACCTGGCACGCCGGCAGCTCCAGCTTCACGCGCTCGTCCCCGCCCGCCGCCGCCACGACCCGCTCGGCCGCCGGCACCGGCTCGTAGGTGGCGGGGTCGACGAGGAGGACCTCCTCCTCCAGGCCGACCGTGAGCGCCTCGTTGGCGTCGAAGGCGGCCCGCACGGCGCGCGCGTCGAGGGCGTGCTCGTCGGGCGCGACCTCGACGGGGGGAGCGGACATGGGCACCTCGGGCTGGTGGTTCGCCTCGGCACTGCCCCCCGGCGACGACGACCAGACCACGACCACCCGCCCGGACCAGGTGGGATCGTCAGCGAGCGGCGTCGCCGTGGCGGACGAACCAGGCCGCAGCCTCCGTGCGACTGGCGACGCCGAGCTTGGCGAGGATGCTCGACACGTGCACGCCGACGGTGCGGGGCGAGATGAAGAGGCGCTCGCCGAGCTCGGCGTTCGAGCACCCCTCGGCCACCAGGGCCAGCACCTCGCGCTCCCGCGGCGTCAGCGCCGACGGTCCGGGGACGTCGTCGCCGTCGGTGAGCCCCAGCCGCCGCTCGACGGCCGCGAGCTCGTCGCGACGACGCCCCGGCCACCGGGCCAGGAGCTCCCGTGCCCCGACCGCGTGGGGACGGGCCTCGTCGAGGCGGTCGAGGGCGATGAGGGCGCGCGCCGCCGCCACGTGGTCGGTCGCGCGGTGCGGCGCGGCGAGCGGCAGCTCCGCCGCCGAGAGGGGGAGCACCGCCTCGAGGTGGGCGAGGGCCTCGGTGGGGTTGCCGTCGGCGAGCTCGAGGTGGCCGAGGTAGCGGCGCCTCGCCGGATCGATGGCCGGTGATTCGAAGCCCCACGTCCGACGCAGGCCGGCCACCAGGCGTCGGCCGAGGGCCACGGTGAACCCGGCCCGCCCGGCCAGCGGCAGGACGTCCTCGAACGAGCCCACGTCGAGGCCGTCGCCGTCGGCCTTGGCGAGGAGCGCCTCGAGGTGCGCGGCGACGTCGTCCTCGCGCCCGGCGACCACGGCCACCGTGAGGCGCACCCCCAGCAGGAACTCGGCCTTCTCGTGGCTCACGCCGGTGATCGCGGCGAGCAGGCGCTCGGCCTCGGCGATGTGGTCGCGCTCGACGGCGAGGAGCACGGCGTTGAGGTCGAGCCACGAGGCCTCCGGCCGGGTCCGGCGGTCGTGCTGGCGGAAGTGGTCCACCCAGCGCCGGGACTCGTCGAGGTCGCCCTCGTGCCGGGCGATCTCGAAGTTGCCCATCGCGTACGAGTAGGCGCCCTCGGGGTCCCAGCCGGCGCGCTCGGCGGCCGCCAGCATCCGGTCCAGGAGCTGGCGGCGCTCGGCCGAGGGCAGGACCCCGACGCTGCCGAAGGCCGCGTTGCTCAGCGAGCGGGTGGCGACCAGGTCCTCGCCGGCGGCCTCGGCCTCCGTCCCGACCTGGCGCAGCAGCTCGACGGACTCGGCGACGTCGCGCCGCCGGTTGAGCAGCGCACAGGCCTGCTCCACGAGCGCGGCGCGACGCACGCTCGGCAGGCCGTGGCGCTCGGCCGCCTCGACGGCTCGGCCGGCCCACGCCAGCGCGGCGTCGACCTGGTTCGTCAGCATCGCCTGCTGGGCGAGCGCGGCGAGCAGCGCCGCCCGCTCCGGGCCGTCGGGCAGCAGGTCGAGGTCGGTGACCATGCCCTCGAAGACCCGATCCAGGCGGTCCTGGCGGGCCTGCTCCCAGTAGAGGCGCATCAGGAGGCGGCGGGCCGAGGAGCGCAGCTCCAGGTCGCCGGCGGCGCCGGCGAGCGCCTCCATGCGCTCGCCGTGGACGATGGCGTCCTCGTTGAGGCCGGCCAGCCAGGCGGCGCGCAGGGCCACCGCCCGCAGGTCCGGGTCGTCGGGCGCCTCGCTGAGGCCGAGCTCCGCCAGCTGGAGGGCCTGGTAGCTCGATCCCTGGGCGAGCGAGCGCGCCGCACCGCGCCGGGCCAGGGCCACGACGTCCTCGGGGCGGCCGGCGCCCTCGGCGTGGCGCGCCATGGCGGCGAAGTCGTGGCTGTCGGCCCGGTCGAGGGCATCGAGCGCCGCCTGGTGGATCCGCCGCTGCTCCCGACCGAGGAGCCGCTGCTCGATGGCCTCGCGGGAGAGGTCGTGGCGGAAGGAGAAGACGTCGGGCTCGTCCTCCACCAGCAGCCCGCGCCCGATCAGCTCCCGCAGCACCGCGATCAGCTCGGCCTCGCCGAGGTCGGTCACCGCGGCCAGCACGTCGAACGACACCCGGCGGCCGAGGACGGCGGCGGTCTCGACCGTGGAACGGGCCAGCGGCTCGAGGTCGTCGACCTGGGCGTGGACGGCCTCGGCCAGGTTCCACGGCAGCGGGGTGGCGTCGAGCTCCTCGAGGGCGACGCCGCCCGCCGCCAGGAGCAGCTCCTCGAGGAAGAACGGGTTGCCGCCGCTGCGGGCGTGCAGGGCCTCGGCGACCCGGTAGGAGGGCTGGCCGCCGTAGACGGCGGCCAGGAACTCGCGCACGTCGACCAGGGTCAGCCGGTCGATGCGGAGGTGGACGGTGGTGGGGCGGCGCTCGAGCCGGGGCAGCGCGTCGGCGAGCGGGTGGCGGCGGTGCAGGTCGCTGGGCCGGTACGTGCCGAGCAGGCCGAGCCGCCCGGCGGCCGCGCCGGCGAGCTGCTCGAAGAGGGCCAGGCTCTCCGAGTCGGCCCAGTGGAGGTCCTCGAACACCACGAGCGCCGGGCGGTCGCCGACGACCTCGTCGAGCAGCCGGCGGGCCGACGACAGGCGCTCGGGGAGCGGACCCCGGTCCTCGTCGGACCCGGTGGGCCGCAGGGCGACGATCCTCGGGTCGTCGGCGGCGACGTGGCCGGCGACGGCGTCGAGGAAGAGCGCGAACGGGCGGCTGAGGCCGCCGGGATCGGCCTGGCCGGCGAGCACCGCGACCTCGTCGTCGAGGCGGTCGCGCACCTCGCGGACGAGGCGCGACTTGCCGATGCCCGCCTCGCCGCCGACGAGCCCGGTGCACGGGCCGTCGGCGGCGATGAGCGGAGCCAGCCGGTCGAGGTGGGTGGCACGTCCCACCATGACCGGGCTGAGTCCACGGCGGTCGGCGAGCACGGTCGGAGCGTACCGAGCGCCGTCAGGGGCGACCCGGGCCGTCCCGGCGGCCGGCGTGGTGGCCGGCGTGGTGGCCGGCGTCCTCGGTGCCCGCGACCGCGTCAGTACATGCGGGGTGGGCGGGCGGGCTGGCGGAGGTGGCCGCCACCGATCGCCTCGGCCCGCCGGTGGTTGGCGACCTGGAGGTCGATCTCCCGTGCGCCCCGGCGTCGCCCGCCGGTGCGGCCCTCCGAGCGGAGCCGCCCGCTCATCACTCGTTCGCGGATCCTTCCGCTCATCGGTCGTCCTCCTGTCCGTGCGCCGACCCGGGTGGCCGGCGACGTCCCCATGGTGCGCCTTCGCCCGCTCGCGCACATCGGTAGCGCTACGTATTCGCGCGCCGGCGACCTACCTAGGTCGGGGCCCGACCTACCTAGGCTGCCCCCGTGTTCCCGCAGCGCCGCCTCCGCCGGCTCCGCCGCACCCCGGCCCTGCGCCGGATGGTGGCCGAGACCGTCCTCACCCCCGACGACCTCGTCGCCCCGCTGTTCGTGCGGGAGGGGATCAGCGAGCCCCAGCCCATCGCCTCGATCCCCGGGGTCTCGCAGCACACCCTGGCGTCGCTGCGCGCCGAGGTGGGCGAGCTGATCGCCCTCGGCGTGCCCGCCGTCATCCTGTTCGGCGTCCCCGAGCACAAGGACGCCGAGGGGTCGGGGGCGAGCGATCCGGAGGGCATCGTGCAGGTGGCCCTGCGCGACCTCCGCGACGCCTACGGCGACGACATCGTGCTCATCGCCGACCTCTGCCTGGACGAGTACACCGACCACGGCCACTGCGGGCTGCTTACGCCCGAGGGCCTGGTCGACAACGACACCACCCTCGATCGCTACGCCGAGATCGCGGTCGTGCAGGCCGAGGCGGGCGTCGACATCGTCGCCCCCTCCGGGATGATGGACGGCCAGGTCGCCGCCATCCGCGACGCGTTGGACGACGAGGACCGCGTCGACGTGGCCGTCATGGCCTACGCCGCCAAGTACGCGTCGGGCCTCTACGGCCCGTTCCGCGACGCCGTCGACGTGGAGATCGCCGGCGGCGGCGATCGCAAGGCGTACCAGCAGGACCCCCGCAACGCCCGTGAGGCGCTGGAGGAGGTGCGGGCCGACGTCGCCGAGGGCGCCGACCTGCTGATGGTCAAGCCGGCCATGGCCTACCTCGACATCCTCGCCGCGGTGCGGGCCGAGCACGACCTGCCCCTCGCCGCCTACCACGTGTCCGGCGAGTACTCGATGATCAAGGCGGCCGCCGCCAACGGCTGGATCGACGGCGACCTCGTGGCCCTCGAGCACCTCACGGCCGTCAAGCGGGCCGGCGCCGACCTCATCCTCACCTACTTCGCCAAGGACGTCGCCGGGGTCCTGTGAGGGCCCAGCGCCTACGCTCCGACCAGGCGGGCAGCGCCCACCGCGCCCCTCCGGCCCACCGCCCCGCACCCACCGCCGTCGGCCTGTCCGGCGGCCCTCCGAGGACGTCGTGACCACCAACTCCGAGCTGTTCGAGCGGGCCCAGCGGGTCATCCCCGGCGGCGTCAACTCCCCGGTCCGGGCCTTCCGCTCCGTCGGGGGCACGCCGTACTTCGTGGCCCGCGCCGCCGGGGCCCGCGTGTGGGACGTCGAAGGTCGCGAGTACCTCGACTGCGTCCAGAGCTACGGGGCGGTGATCGCCGGCCACGCCCACCCTCGCATCATCGAGGCGGTGCGGGCGGCCGCCGGTGACGGCACGTCGTTCGGGGCGCCGACCGAGCGGGAGGTCCTGCTCGCCGAGGAGATCACGAGCCGGGTCCCGTCGTGCGAGAAGGTGCGCCTGGTGGCCAGCGGTACCGAGGCCACCATGACCGCTCTGCGCCTCGCCCGTGGCGCCACCGGCCGGTCCAAGGTCGTGAAGTTCGCCGGCAACTACCACGGCCACGGCGACGCCCTCCTCGCCGAGTCCGGCTCGGCCGTGGCCCACCTCGACCCGGCCCACTCGCCCGGCGGCGTGCCCGGGTCGGCCGGCGTGCCGGCCACCGCCGTGTCCGAGACGATCGTGGCGCCGTACAACCAGGTGCCCACGCTCGACGACACGGTGGCGTGCGTGATCGTCGAGCCGGTGGCCGCCAACATGGGCCTGATCGTCCCGTCCGACGGCTTCCTCCGGGGCCTGCGGGAGGCCTGTGACCGAGCCGGCGCCCTCCTCATCCTCGACGAGGTGATCACCGGCTTCCGCGTCGCTCGCGGCGGCGCCCAGGCCCGCTTCGGCGTCACGCCCGACCTCACGTGCTTCGGGAAGGTCATCGGCGGCGGGCTCAACGTCGGCGCCTTCGGCGGGCGGGCCGACCTCATGGACCAGCTGGCGCCGCTCGGCCCGGTGTACCAGGCCGGCACGCTCTCGGGGAACCCGCTCGCCACCGCGGCCGGGCTGGCTGCGCTGTCGCTGCTCGACGAGGGCGCCTACGAGCAGCTGGAGGCCACGGCGACCCGGCTCGCCTCCGGCCTCGAGGCCGCGCTGCGCGACGGTGGGCTCACCGCCCGCGTGCCCCGAGTTGGGCCCCTCGTGGGCCTCCACATGGGCCCCGAGCTGCCCACCGACTACGCCGGCGCCCGCCGCACCGACGAGAAGGCCTACGCCGCCCTGTTCCACGCCCTCCTGTCCCGGGGCGTGGCCCTGGCCCCAGGCGCGTACGAGGTGCTGTTCCCCGGCCTCGCCCACGACGACGCCTCTGTCGACCGGATCGTCGAGCTGGCCGCCGAGGCCGCCGCCGAGATCGGGCGCTGATGGAGCAGGGCCACCTCGGCCTCGAGGGGCTCGACGCCGTGCACCTCCTCGGCCACCTGCCCGACCTGGTGGTGCTGGCGGAGGCCGACGGCACCATCCGCTGGGTGGGCCCGTCGATCCCGCCGTCGCTCGGCTGGTTGCCCTCGGACCTCGTCGGCCGGTCGATGTTCGACCTGTTCGCCAAGGAGGGCAACCACCCGCTCCACCTCGCGGCCCTCGCCGGCGTGGTGGGAGGACCGGGACCGTACGGCCCCATCGAGGTCACGGTCGTCGCCGAGGACGGGCGCCTCGTCGAGCTCGAGATCATGGTGACCAACGCCGTGGAGGATCCGGCGATCGGCCTGCTGGTGGGGACCTGCCGGGACATCACCAACCGCGACTCCGCCCTCGAGGGGCTGCGCCAGCGCGAGGCGTGGGCGTCGAGCCTGCTCCGCGGCGGCAACGACCTGGTGATCGTGTGCGACCGCGTCGGCGGGATCGCCTACGTCAGCCCCTCGGCCGAGCGCATCCTCGGGGTCGACTGCACGAGCCTGACGGGGCGCTCGGTGGCCGACCTCGTGCACCCCGACGACCTCCTCAGCGTGCCCGGCGGCGCCCTCCCGGTCGACCGCCTCCTCGGCACCGGCCCCGGCCGCCGTCCGGTGCTCCGGTTCGCGTGCGCCGACGGCTCGTGGCGGCGCCTCCGGGTCGAGCGCAGCTCCACCGACCAGGCCGGCGAGCGGTCGGTCCTCCTCACGGCCCGCGACCTCACCGACGAGGACGCCGCCGCGGACCTCCTCTCCGAGCAGACGGTGCTCCTCGAGCGCATCGCCCGGGGCGCGCCCGTGGGCG
>DATAGR010000431.1:0-6862 GCA_036263575.1 Aquihabitans sp.
CCGGCGCGGCGAGCAGGGCGGGGACCGAGTACACGTTCACCAGGAAGAGGGCGGCCACCGCGTCGATCGGGCTGTTCCACTGGGCGAGGTGGCCGGGTGGCAGGAGCACGAAGACCGAGGCGAAGAGCAGCAGCCAGTAGCCCGGCAGGATCCGGGTGGCGCGCTTCCACAGGAACCGCCGGGCCGGTTCGGGGCGCTCGGCGGCCCGTTGGCGGCGCAGGAAGCCGCGGCCGAGCAGGTACGCCGACTGCACGAGGAAGACGTGGACGCACGTGATGGCCACGGCGGCGACCTGGCCGACGAGCCCGTCGTCGAGCAGGCCGGTGACGGCGACCGCGTGGGCGGCCACGATGAGGAGCGCGGCGAGGGCCCGCAGGCCCCACAGGCCGGACTGGTCGACGGCCTTCGCCGGTGCCGCGGTCCCCGTCATCGCCACGCGCGCACCGTAGTCGCCGGTCCCCCCGGGGCCGGCACGGCCGACCACTACGCTCGGCGCCCGTGGAGCTCAGCGAGGTGCAGCGCAACTGGGACGACCTCGGCCAGCACGACCCCCTGTGGGCGATCTGCACGGAGAACGACCGCCACGGCAACCAGTGGGACCCCGAGGAGTTCTTCGCCACCGGTCGCGAGGCCGTCGACGAGGCGGTGTCGGACCTGCTCGGCGTCGGCATCGCCCTGCCGCCCGGTGGTCGGGCCCTCGACTTCGGTTGCGGCTTCGGCCGCCTCACGCTGGCCCTGGCCGAGCACGTGCACGAGGTCGTCGGCATCGACATCGCCCCGTCGATGATCGCCGGCGCCGAGCAGCACAACTCGGTCGGCGAGCGCGTGCGCTACCTGCTGAACGACCGCGACGACCTGGCGACCTTCGACGACGCCTCGTTCGACCTGGTGCTCAGCATCATCGTCCTGCAGCACGTCGAGAACCGGTACAAGGCGGCCTACCTCCGCGAGTTCGTCCGGGTGCTCCGCCCCGGCGGCGCCGCCTACGTCACCATCCCGAGCCACCCGAACCTGCGGACCCCGCTCGGCATCGGCTTCGCCGTCCTCCCCAACCGGGTGCTCAACCTCTACCGCCGGAAGCGCTTCGGCTACGACGGCCTGATGGAGCTGCACGGCATGCGCCGCGAGGAGGTCGAGGCGGTGGTGCGGGCCGCCGGCGGCGACGTGGTCGACGTCCGCCCCGACGACAGCGTCGGCCCGGCCTGGCACACGTTCCGGTACGTCATCGCCCGGGCCTGAGCCCGCCGGCACCGGCTTCATCGGCCCGGCCCCCTCAGGCGGGCGCCGGCCGCGCCACCGGCACGGGCACGCCCCGGCTGCCCCGACGGCGACCCGGGAGCGACACGTCCTTCAGCCGCTCGAGGCTGCCCTCGAGCACGACCGACGAGATCAGCCCGACGACGTGGCTGAGCACCACGCCGACGAAGAGGAACGTCGCCAGCATCGAGCGGTCGACGGTGCTGCCGAACCGGAACGCGATCGCCACCAGGACCAGCTGGTGCCACAGGTACGTGCTGTAGGAGCCCCTCCCGAGGACGACCATCGGGAACGTGGCCATCAGGCGGTTGAGCCAGTAGCGCGGCCCCGACAGCACCGCAGGCACGAGCAGCACGGCGACCATGGCGAAGTAGGCGGTGAAGCGGAACAGCTGCATCTCGAGCGTGAACGGGCCGTCGAGCGGCGGGTTCACCCACTCGATCAGCCCGGCGACCCCGAGCAGGATCGCAAACGACACGTTGGGGTGGCGCCGCCAGGTGTCGACGAGCGACGGCAGCCGGCCCCCGCCGCGCACCCAGACGCTGGCCACGGCCACCAGCATCCCGATGGCGACGTAGTCGGCGTAGGCGATCGGCCACGTGGTCGAGCCCTCGACCTGGCCTGCGACCAGGATCGTCCGGCAGATGACCGCCAGCGCGGCGAGGGCCACGCACACCAGCACCTCGGCGTGGACCCGCTGGCGCAGCGAGGACGGCCCGCCCCGCCCGGCGATGCTCCTGGCCACCAGGGCGAACACCGGCATGAGGACGTAGAGGGGGAAGAGGGCGGCCTCGAACCAGGCGGCCGGGAGGCCCTTCTGCAGCAGGTCGGGGTCGTAGATCTGGGTCAGCGTGTAGAGCTGCACGTAGCCGCGGAACGAGTCCGGCCGGAAGAACGGCACCGCGAGCAGGTAGATGGTGAGCGCGCCGACGTAGAGGAAGTAGATGCGGACGATCCGCTTCCAGATGAACCGTCCGGGCGACGGCATCGGGGCGCCGGTGAGGTTGGCGGTCACGAAGGGCCGGTACGACACGTAGCCGGCCAACCCGAAGAACAGCGGCACGACCACGGCGAGCGAGTGGAAGGGGCTGGCCCACGGGTAGTCGCGCTCGGCGCGGGCGGCCAGCATCACGTGGCCGACGACGACCAGCGTGGCCGCCACGGCCCGGTAGCCGGCGAGCGGGGCCATGTCGCTCGCCGCCGGTGGGAGGGCGAGCGGCGACCGGCGCGGCGGTCCGGGTGGGGGCACGGCCGCCGGCGGCTGCGCCGGCCGCTCGGGGAACCGGATGCGGCGCCGCACGGCCTCGAACGGCTGCTGGATGCCCACGTAGGTCAGGGCGGCCAGCGTCAGCGAGAACATCACCGTGCAGAACGTGAGCGGCAGGAGCATCGAGGCCGAGTAGCCGCCGATGAGGTCGACGAGCTCGTCGATCACGAGGACGTGCCACAGGTAGATGCCGAACGACAGGATCGCCAGGGCCTGGAGCGGCCGGGTGGAGAGGAACCGCTTCACCGGGTGCCGGGCCGGCGCGAACAAGCTGATCCCGATGAGCGTCGCGCCGAGCAGCAGGGCGCTGGCGATGCGGAACACGCTGAGGTGGGCGGGCGCCTCCTCGAGCGGTGGCAGCGGCGAGGGGAGCCCGATGAAGGCGGCCATGACCAGGCCGACCGCCACGGGGGTCGCCCACCAGGCGTGGACCCAGCGCTGCACGACCCCGGGCAGGGCACCCCGCTCGGCCACCCACGCCGAGGCGATGGCCATGAGCATGCCGGTGGCGAGCATGTCGGCGCAGGACGGGACGTCGGTGATGTAGCGCTCGCCGATCCCGAAGAGCATCCGCACGGTGGGGCCCACCAGCCAGAAGAGGCCGACGACGACGAGCTCGCCCAGCAGGCGGCCCTGGGCGTCGCGAGCGCCGAGCCAGCGGGCCACCCAGCGCACGAAGCGAGAGAACAGCGGCAGCATCAGGTAGAAGGTGAACTCGACCGACAGCGTCCAGGCCGGGCCGACCCCCGAGAAGACGAGGCGCTTGTCGAACGTCTGCAGCAGCAGGGCGACCTTGGCGAAGTCGACGATCGACTGGATCTCGCCGAAGCCGCGGACGACCAGGTACACCGCCAGCACCGCCCAGTAGAGCGGGAACACCCGCAGCATGCGGCGCACGACGTAGGTGCGGGTGTCGGGGGGCGCCTCGCCCCGGAGGTGGGCGGCCACCCAGGGCCGGTAGTTCAGGAAGCCCGAGAGCACCACGAAGATGACGAGCGGCGCTCGGAGCGGGTTGCTCAGCGGCGTGTCGGGCGCCAGCGTGAGCGACATGGTGTGCTCCAGCAGGATGCCGAAGGCAGCCAGCGCCCGGACGCCGTAGAGCCCCGGCACGATCCCGCCGGCCCGCACCTCGGGGCGGGCGGGGTCGGGCGACGCCACCGAGGCGCCGTCGACGAGGGCGACGCCCACGCTCAGGTGCCGCCCGGGTGCAGCGAGGGCACGATCTCGTCCTGCTCGTCGTCGCCCGAGCGCAGGGCGATGTCGCCGTCGAAGCGGCCGACGGTGATCGACTCGATCCGCGCCGTCTCGTCGCCTGCCGGCGCCATCAGGCCGACCGCGGGGGCGTCGACGAGGGCGTCGTCCTCGATGGTGCTGCGGACGAGCCCGTTGAGCATCACCCGGAAGCGGTCGCCCGACTGCTGCACCCCGACCCGGGTGCCGTCGAGCGCCTGGCCGACGAGGACCCGTTCGATCGTCTCCCGGCCGTCGACCACCTTGAAGATGTGCCAGCCGCCGTAGGACGGGACCGCCCGCACGCCCCAGTGGTTGGCGGGGTCCTGGTAGCGGAACACCATGCCGACGCCGTCGGCGAGGATGTCGAACGTGGCCTCGACGGAGGCCCCGGGGCCCGGCGAGAGGGTGGCGAAGGTGACCCCGGCCTCAGCGGCCTGGCCCGCGGCGCCCTGGTCGACGACCCACGACCCGCCCGTGTAGGTCCAGGCCCCGAGCTGCCCGGCGGTCGGGAGGCCGCCGTCGGCGCCCGTGCGCCCGAAGTCGACCTCGGTGCCCTCGACGTCGATGGCGCCGGTGGGGCCGCGGCCCACGATGGCCACGGCGACGAGCATCAGCAGGACGTACACGGCACCGAAGACGAGGCGCCCCTTGGTGCTGCGGGGCACGAGCCCGTAGGCCATCCGCACCGGCTCGTCGCCGTCGCTCGCCGCGCCGCGCCTGCCCCTGCCCCGGTGCGGCGGGGCCGCGGGACCGGCATCGCCCCGGCCCGGGCGGGTGGGGCCGCCGCCCGGCGGCGCGTCGGGCGCGGCGCCGGCCTCCGTGGCCTCGACGTCGGTCACGGCCGCCCTCGCCCGGCGGCCAGCAGCGCCTCGCGCTCGCGGTGCAGGCGGGGGGCCAGCAGCTCCTCGACCGGGAGCAGCCGCAGGCGGACCTGGTGGTCGGGCAGCTCCTCGCGCAGCGTCCGGCTCAGCAGGTCGGCGCTGGCCCGGTCGGTGAACGGCAGGAGGACGAGGACGTCGTCGTCGAGCGGCGCGGCGACCGAGGCGGGCGCCACCTTGGCCAGCAGGGTGCCGAGCTCGCCGAGGAGGTCGGCACCGTGGATCTGGAGGAGGTAGAGCGACGACGACCGGCCGTAGCTGCGGGCGATGCGCCCGAGGTCGCGCACCATCTTGGCGGAGTCCGAGACGATCTTGATGTGGCTGCCCTGCACGGACGACCACCGCACCGGCATCTCGTGGATGTCCGCGCCGAGGGCGTTGGAGAGGGCGAGGAGCTCCACGTCGAACGCCCACCCATGGTCCTTCAGCAGGTGGAACGCCACCCGTGCGACGTCGGCACGGAACCCCTTGAACCCGCACTGGAAGTCGGTGAGCGGCATGCCCATGGCGTTGCGGGACATGGTGAGGAACAGGCGGCTCACGTTGTCGCGAGACGGCGTGAGCCCGGCGGCGACGGCGCCCGGCGCGTACCGCGATCCGATCACGACGTCGTGGGTGTCGAGGTGGGCGACCAGCTCCGGGAGGTGCTCGAGGTCCGTGGCCATGTCGGCGTCCATGAACATGATGCGCTCGCCGGTGGCGTCGGCCACCCCGGCCCGCACGGCGGCGCCCTTGCCCCGGTGCTGGTCGAGCTGGAGGACCCGCGCGCGCGGCACCCCGGCCAGCAGGTCGGCCGCGACGGACACCGTCGCGTCGGTGGAGCAGTCGTCGACCAGGATGATCTCCCAGTCCTCGCCGTCGGCGGCCTCGCGGAGGCGGGGCAGGGCGAGCGGCAGCCGCAGCGCCTCGTTGTAGGCGGGGATCACGATCGACAGCTCCGGCGTCCGGTCGTCGCGGTCCCATTGCTCGACCACGTGGTAGCGCGGGAGCGTCGGCTCCCCGGGCGGTGCCGAGCGCCCCGTGCGGCTCGTGGCGAGGGTGGCCTCGGCGACCTCGAGGAAGCGGTCGGTCGTGGCGTCCCAGCTGTACTCGGCGGCCCGCTCCCGGGCGGCGTCGCCGAGCCGGGCCCGGAGCTCGCGGTCCTGGGCGATCTGCAGCCAGCGATCGACGAAGTCGTCGGGGGTGTCGGCGAGCAGGCCGGTGCGCCCGTCGTCGACGGCGTCGCGCACACCCGGCACCCGGAACCCGACGGTGGGGGTGCCGTGGGCCGCCGCCTCCATCACCACGACGCCCCAGCCCTCCCACGCCGCCGGGTGCACGAGCGCCCACGCCCCGCCGAGGAGCTCGACCTTCTCCGCGTCGGTGACGCGACCCCGCAGCTCCACGCCCCCCGGCAGGGGGCGGGCCCGGAGGTCGGCGGCGGCGGGGCCGTCCCCCGCGATCACGAGGCGACCACCGACCTGGTCGCGCACGGCGGGCCAGAGGTCGAACAGCAGCTCCAGCCGCTTGTGGGACACCACGCGGCCCAAGGCGACGAACAGCGGCTCGGCGGACCGGGCGACCGGCTCGAGCGGCAGCTCGACGCCGTTCGGGACGAGGTGGATGTGCGCCGGGTCCACGCCGAGGGCCTGCAGGCCGTCGCGGGTCGAGGGCGACACGGCGATGAAGGGCCGGTCCCGGTACACGCGCGGCATCAGCCGCTGCTCCAACGTGCGCCCCACGCCGGCCATGGGCGCCCCGAAGCGCATCGCCCACTGGTCGGTGTGGATGTGGTGCACGAGGCAGATGGACGGCTTGTCCCGCCAGGCGCCCACGAAGAACGGGATCCCGTTGGCGACGTCGACCACGAGGTCCCGGTCCCGGAAGTGCCGGGCGTATGTCATGGGCGCCAAGGCGTACTGGCTGAGCTCGCCGCCGTTGGCGACGATCTCGTACTCCCGCGGACCCACGGGGCCACCGGCCATCACGGCGACGTCGTGGCCACGCGCCTGCAGCCGGCGGGCCAGCTGGTCGACCAGCTGCTCGGAGCCCCCGGCCTGGTCGTTGGCAAGGTCACGCCACGCTACGAACAACAGCCGCACTCGACCGTCTCCCCTTCTCCGTCGCCCGGCCCGTCACCGAGCGCGAGGGCGCCAACACGGTAGTCGGCCACCTGACCCGGCGGTCCGACCCGAGCGCCGCCCGGGGCCGCCCGACCGCCAGCCCTACGATGCCGCCGATGGCCGCC
>DATAGR010000432.1:0-14248 GCA_036263575.1 Aquihabitans sp.
GTCCGACGACGACAGGGCTCGCACCAGCGCCGCGCTCAGCTTGGGCTGGCGGCCCATGGCCCGGCACGCCCGGTCCAGGACGTCGATCATCTGGTCCGCGGCGGTGTCGCCCTTCGGCGGCGACTGGGCCACGCGGTCGCGCAGGCGCACCGTCCACTCGGTCATGGCCGCGGCGAGGAGGTGGTCCTTCGACGAGAAGTTCCGGTAGATCGTCGCCAGCGCCATGTTGGCGGTGGCGGCGACGTCGCGCATCTGCACGGCGTCGTAGCCGCCCTCGGCGCCCAGCTCGAAGGCGGCGTCGATCAGGCGGCGACGGCGGTCCTGCTGCTCCGGCGTGAGCTCGGCGGTCGGCGCGGCCGCGGGATCGGGCCGGCCGTCGACCGGCGCGTCAACCACGTGGCGTCCCCCCGCCCCTCGCCAGCTCGCGGAACGGCACGGCCTTGTCGACGCGCGCCTCCGGCGGCAGCCCGAGGACCCGCTCGCCGATCACGTTGTGCTGGATCTCGTCGCTGCCGCCGGCGATGCGGATCGACGGCGCCGAGAGGAAGTGCTGCTGCCAGCGCCCGGCCTCGGGGGCGTCGGCGGCGCTGAGCAGGCCGGCCGGGCCCTGCATGGCGAGGGCCAGCTCGGCGTTGCCCTTCATGTTCCAGGCGGCCATCAGCTTGAGCACCGACGCGCCGGGCCCGGGCGGCTTGCCCTGGCTCGTGGCCGTGCGGACCTGCATGCCGAGGTAGCCCATCACCTGCTTGCGGGTGTACGCCCTGGCCAGGCCCTGGCGCACCACCGGATCGCCGGCCACGCCGAGCTTCTCGGCCAGCGCCAGCAGGTCCTCCATGGTGGGGCCGCTGCTGTGGCCGCCCATGAAGGTGCGCTCGTTGGCCAGGGTCGTCATGGTGACCGCCCACCCGCCGTTCTGCTCGCCGAGCAGCGCGTCGTGCCGCACGCGGGCGTCGGTGAGGAACACCTCGCTGAAGTGCGAGGCGCCGGTGATCTGGCGCAGCGGCCGGACCTCGACGCCCGGCTGGCGCATGTCGAACAGGAAGTAGCTGATGCCGCGGTGCTTGGGCGCGTCGAGGTCGGTGCGGGCGAGGAGGATCCCGTAGTCGCTGTAGTGCGCGCCGGAGGTCCAGACCTTCTGGCCGTTGACCACCCACTCGTCGCCGTCGCGCTCGGCGCGCGTGGCCAGCCCGGCCAGGTCCGAACCGGCGCCCGGCTCGCTGAAGAGCTGGCACCAGACCTCCTCGCCGCGCAGCATCGGCGGCAGGTAGCGCGCCTTCTGCTCGTCGGTGCCGTGGGCGATGATCGTCGGGCCGGCCATGCCGACACCGACCGCGAAGGCACCTGTGGGCAGCCCCCGGCCGGAGGCCTCCTCGGCGAAGATGGCGGCCTGGGCGGGCGTGCCGCCCCGGCCGCCGTACTCGGCCGGCCACGTGATCCCGGCCCAGCCGTGCTCGGCGAGCAGCGCCTGCCACGGTCGGGCCCGCTCCACGAAGTCGGCCTCGTCCTCCCCGTCGCGCCGGGTGACGCTCAGGGCGGCGGCCGAGCCGGCGTGCTCGTCGAGCCACGCCCTCGCCTCTCGGCGGAACGCCGCCTCCTCCGGGCTCTCGTCGAAGTCCATCGTGCTCCAGTCTGGTCGGGTCGCCGCCGGTGGACGGTCAGCCCCGGACGGCGGCCATGGTGGCGCCGATGCGCAGGAGCTGGTCGGTGGCCCCGCCGAGCGTGAACTCGAGCTCCTTGGCGGCGAGGAAGTACCGGTGGACGGGGTAGTCGGCGTCGACGCCGGTGCCGCCGTGGAGGTGCACGGCGGTGTGGGCGACGCGGTGGGCGGCATCGGCGGCCCAGAACTTGGCCACCTCGACCTCGGTGGCGGCCGGGAGCCCCGCCGACAGCCGCCATGCCGCCTGGAGCCACACCAGCTCGGTGGCCTGCACGTCGATGTAGGCGTCGGCCGCTCGCTGGCCGACGGCCTGGAACGTGGCGATGGGCCGGTCGAACTGGATGCGCTCCTTGGTGTAGGCCGCGGTGACCTCGAGGGCCCGCGCCACCACGCCGGCCAGCTGGGCGCACAGCCCGACGGTCACCCGCTGCACCAGCCAGCCCAGCACCTCGTCGCCCGCCCCCGGCGCCCCGAGCACGGCACCGGCGCCCACGGCCACCCCGTCCAGGGAGACGAGGGCCTCGGTGTCGCGGCTGGTGACGCGCTGGGCCTCCGTCGTGAGGCCGGCGGCCTCGCGCTCGACCACGGCCACCACGACGCCATCGTCGGGCGTGGTCGCCGGCACGACCAGCGCGTCGGCCACCGTCCCGGCGGGCACGCAGGTCTTGACCCCGTGCAGCACCCACCCGTCCCCATCGGGGGTGGCGGTGGTGGTCGGGCGTTCGAGCCAGCGGTTCGCGGGCTCGGCCAGCGCCGCGGTCAGCAACGCCCGGCCCTCGACGGCCGGCCGGACCCAGCGCTCCTGCAGCTCGGTCGTGCCGAACTCGGCGATGGGCAGCGCGCCGCCCACGATCGACGCCAGGACGGGCACCGGCGCCACCGTGCGCCCGACCGCCTCCAGCACGAGGCACTGCTCGATGATCCCGAGGCCCTGGCCACCGAGCGCGGTGGGCACGGCGACCCCGAGGAGCCCGGCGTCGGCGAGCGCTCGCCACGTCCCGTCGTCGAAGCGGGGCCCGTCACCGCCCTCGGCGGCACGCAGCACGTCCTCCGTCACCAGGTCGGTGAGGATGCGCCGAGCCAGGTCGGCGACCTCCTGCTGCTCGTCGCTGCGTGCGAAGTCCACGTTGCCTCCTACCGGGGCGCCCGGGGCATGCCCAGGCCGACCATGGCGATGATGTCGCGCTGCACCTCGTTCGTGCCGCCGCCGAACGTCAAGATGAGCGCCGACCGGTACGACCGCTCGAGCTTCGAGCGCAGGATCGAACCGGGCGAGCCGGCCGTGATCGTCGCCTCCTGGCCGAGGACCTCCATCAGGAGCCGGTAGGCCTCGGTGTAGAACTCGGTGCCGAAGACCTTGGTGGCCGAGGCGTCGGCCGGGCCGAGGCCCTGCTTCACGCCCCAGGCGATCTTCCAGTTGATCAGCTTGAGGAACTCGGCCTTGGCGTGCACCCGTGCGAGGTGCACCTGCACCCACTCCTGGTCGACCACCCGGCGCCCGTCGGGGAGGTGCGTGTCGTGGGCCCAGCGCCGCACGTCGGCCAGGGCGTTCTGCACGCCGGCCGCCGAGCACAGCGCCACCCGCTCGTGGTTCAGCTGGTTCGTGATCAGCTTCCAGCCCTCGTTCTCCCCGCCGACCAGGTTCGCCGCCGGCACCCGCACGTCGTCGTAGAACGTGGCGCTCGTGGTCGTGCCGGTCACGGTGGGCACCGGCGTCCACGAGAAGCCGGGCGTGTCCGTGGAGACCAGGAACATCGAGATGCCCTTGTGCTTCTTGGCGTCCGGGTCGGTCCGGGCGGCCAGCCAGACGTAGTCGGCGTACTGGATGAGGCTCGTCCACATCTTCTGGCCGTTGATCACGTACTCGTCGCCGTCGCGCTCCGCCCGGGTCGACAGCGACGCAAGGTCGGTGCCGGCGCCGGGCTCCGAGTACCCGATCGAGAAGTGCATCTCGCCACGGAGGATCGCCGGCAGGAAGCGCTCGCGCTGCTCGGTCGTGCCGTAGTGCATGAGCGTCGGGCCCACGGTGTTGATGGTGAGGAACGGGATCGGCGCACCGACCAGGCTGGCCTCGTCCAGGAAGATCAGCTGGTCGATCATCGAGCGGTCCTGGCCGCCGTACTCGGTCGGCCAGCCGATGCCGAGCCAGCCGTCGTGGCCCATCTGGCGCACGAGCCGCTTGTAGAGCTCGCCGCCGCCGTACTCGCCGGAGCCGGAGGTCATCTCCTCCTGCACGTCCGGCGTCATCAGCTCGGCGAAGTAGCCCCGCAGCTCCTTGCGGAGCTGCTCCTGCTCCTCGGTGAAGGCGATCTGCACCGTCGGCTCCTGTCCGGGCGACACCGTGCCGCGCCCGGCCGAACACTAGAACACGTTCTACCTGTCGTGCACGGCCCAGCTGGGCGGTGGGCGCAGAACCCGTTCTACCGCTACCCGTCGTGCTGATCAGGACGGTGGGTGCAGGTCGAGCCCCTCGAGGCCGGCCAGCTGCTCCGGGGTGATCACGATCTCGGGCGAAACCCGCCCGGTGGCGGCCAGGCGGTCGATCGCGTCCCTGGCGTGGCGGTCGACCGCTGCCTCGATGGCGTCGAAGCCCTCGTCGGGCAGGCCGGCGTTGGCGAGCGTCGAGGCCTCGATGCGCACCACGACCGGCTGCGGCGTGGCGTTGTTGGCGAGCCGGACGTCGTAGGTGGCCGACGCCTCCCCCCAGTCCGACAGGTGCCAGACGCCGCCGTCGATGGTGCAGGCGCCGCTCACCGGCTCCCCTCCCCGAGGTGGGCTGTCGTCCCCATCGTGGGCGCAGCCGTCGTCTCCGTCGCCGTCGTGGCGGTGGCCGTGGTGGGGCACCCGGGCATCGTCGTGGTCTGCGTCGTGGGCATGCGGCCTCCTGTGCGAATCGCTGTTCCGCCCCCTGACGTACCCCCTCCCCGGTCCGGGCCAGCCCACCCCACCCGGACCACCCACCCGGCCGCGCTGCGGTAGACCAGCGCCATGGCCTCCGCCGCCACCACCCGCCGCGGCTCCGGGAGCGCGTGACGTGGCGGGCGAGGCGCCGCCCGATGCGGACGACCTGTACGCGCTCGACCCCACCGAGTTCACCGCGGCGCGCAACGCGCTGGCGAAGGAGCTCAAGGCTGCCGGCCGCAAGGACGAGGCCGCCGTGGTGGCCGCCCTGCGCCGTCCCCCGGCCACCGCGTGGGCCCTGAACCAGGTCGCCCGGCACGACCCGGACCTGGTGACCACCGCCCTCGAGGCCGGGTCCAGGCTGCGCGCCGCCACCGACGCCGCCATGGGCGGCGACGCGTCGGGCCTGCGCGACGCGTCGGCCGAGGAGCGGGCCGCCTCCGGCGCGCTGGTGGCGGCTGCCGCCGGGCACCTGGGTGCGAGCGCCGCCCAGGCCGAGGGGCGCCTGGCCGCCACCGTCCACGCCGCCGTGCTCGACGAGGAGGTGGCCGACCAGCTCCGGCGCGGGGTCCTGGCGGCCGACCACGACCGCTCGGGCCTCGGCCTCGGCACGGACCTCGGCATGGCCCTCGGCGCCGCCCCCCAGCCGGCGGCGGGTCGGGCCCGCCACCTCCGCGCCGTGCCCGACCGGCCATCGACGCCGCGGGCCCCGGCCACCGGCTCGAAGCGGCCCGACGCCGCCGAGCGGCGCCGTGCGGCCGAGGAGGCCCGGCGCGAGGAGGCCGAGGCGCGCCGGCAGGCCGAGGAGCAGGCCCGCCAGGAGGCCGAGGCGCGCGAGCGCGAGGAGGAGGCGCGTCGCCGCCACCGCCGCGAGCTGCGCGAGCTGGAGGCGATCGCCGACCGCGCCGCCGGCCGGGCGGCCCGCCTCGATCGGGCCGCCCGGGATGCGGAGCAGGCGGCGGCCGAGGCCCGGGCGGCCGCCGACGTCGCAACGGGCGAGGCCGAGGCGGCGGCGCAGGCCCTCGCCGAGGCCGAGGCCAGGGCCCCGGTGGTGGAGTAGGCCCCGGTCGGCCGGGTAGTCCGGGCCCATGCGAGCCGAGACGACCGACCCGCGAAGGGACCACCGTGGCTGAGCGCGCCGAGGAGGTGGGTCGCCTCCTGACTAATCAGGGGCGCAGCATCGCCGTCGCCGAGTCGCTCACCGGCGGCATGCTCGCCAGCGAGCTGGCCAAGGCCGAGCGCGCCAGCGACTGGTTCCGGGGTGGTGTCGTCGCCTACGCGAGCGAGGTCAAGCACGACCTGCTCGACGTCCCCCGCGGCCCGGTGGTGAGCGAGGAAGCTGCGCTGGCGATGGCGACGTCGGTCGCTCGCGTGCTGGGGGCGGATCTGGGGGCGGCCGTGACGGGCGTCGGCGGCCCGGGCCCCCAGGACGGCGAGCCGCCGGGCACCGTCTGGGCGGCGGTCCACGACCGGGACGGCACCGACGCGACGCTCCTGCGCCTCGAGGGCGACCCGGCTGAGATCTGCGACCAGACCTGCGCCGCCGTCCTCGACCTGGTGGCCTCGCGCCTGCTGGCCGGGGCGCCCGCCGCCTCGGCGGATCGCTAGCCGAGCAGCGCGAACGAGGCTCGCAGGTCGTCGACCATGCCGTCGTAGGCGGGCTGGCGGCGCTCGGGCGGGCCCCGCAGGATCGACGACGGGTGCACCGTGGCCGTCACCAGCTCGGCGTGCGGTGACGGCACGGGCACGCCGTGCTGCTTCGTGACGCGGAAGCCGCTCCCCAGCAGGGCCTTGGCCGCAGTGGCGCCGAGCAGGACCACCAGGCGGGGCCGCACCAGCGCCAGCTCCGAGTCGAGCCAGGGGTGGCAGGCCCGGACCTCGCCGGCATCAGGCGTCTGGTGGATCCGCCGCTTGCCGCGCTGCTCGAACTTGAAGTGCTTCACCGCGTTGGTGACGTAGAGGCCGCCGCGATCGACGTCGAGCTCGGCCAAGGCCCGGTCGAGCACCGCGCCGGCGGGGCCCACGAACGGCCGGCCCCGCTGGTCCTCCTGGTCGCCCGGCTGCTCGCCGACCAACATGACCGCGGCCGGCACCGGCCCCTCCCCGAACACCGTCTGCGTCGCCGGTTCCCACAGCGGGCAGGCCCGGCAGCCATCGGCCTCGTCTCGCACCTCGTCCCAGCTGGCCGCCGCGTCGGATGGCCCGGCCGGCGGGCCGGTCGCGTCGTCGTCGAACAGGCTCATGGCCCCTCCCCTGCCCACCGGCAGGTCTCGCACGCCCCTTCCGCCGCGCAGCCGGGGGCGCCGGCCGAGGGTGAAGCGCCGGTGCCCGGGTAGTGGCGGGGCCATGGTCCGGACGTCCTCGAACGGCTCCTCGCAGTCGCGCGTCACCTTCGAGCTGCCGGCGGTGGTGCAGGCCACGACCGTCCACCTGTGCGGCGACTTCAACGACTGGTCGGAGTCGGCGACGCCGCTCGAGGCCAGGCCCGACGGCCGGTTCGCGGTGACCATCACGCTCGACCACGGGCGCCAGTACCGGTTCCGCTACCTCGTCGACGGCACCCGGTGGGAGAACGACTGGCACGCCGACGACTACGTGCGCAACGAGTTCGGTGGTGACGACTCCGTGGTCGACCTGACCGGGCGTCGCGCCGGCAACGGCCGCTGACCGCCGGGCCACCGGCTCGGGGATGATCACGCCGACGGGAGCTCGCCCCCGGTCGGCACCGGCTCGCGCAGCTCGTCGAGGGCCCGGCGCAGCAGCCGCGACAGGTAGGACTGGCTGACGCCCAGGCGTTGCCCGATGGTCGCCTGGTCGAGCCCCTCGTAGAAGCGCAGCACCAGGATCTGGCGCTGGCGGTCGTCGAGGCGCTCGAGGAGCCGGTCGACGATCACCCGGTCGTCGGCGCGCTCGAAGCCCACCTCGTGGACCGCCAGGGCCACGTCGGCGTCCACCTCCTCGCCGGCGTCGTCGACGCGCGTGAGCCCGGCGCCGTTGCGGGCCGCGCCCGCTTCGATGGCGTCGAGCACCTCGTCGACCGCCAGGTCCAGCGCCGAGGCCAGCTCCTGGAGGGTCGGCTCGCGCCCGAGCCTGTGCGTCAGCTCCTCATGGCGCTTGCGCATCAGCAGGTGGCGCTCCTGCACGCCCCGAGGTGGGCGCACGGTCCACGCCCGGTCGCGGAGCGCCCGCTTCATCTCGCCGTCGATCGTGCGCCCGACGAACGTGGCGAAGCTGGCGCCGAAGGCGGGGTCGAAGCGGTCGACGGCGCGGACCATGGCGAGCAGCGCCGTCTGGCGCAGGTCGTCGAGGGCGAGCCCCCGCCCCTGGTAGCGCCGGGCCACCCGCTCGGCCAGGCCGCGGTGGCGCTCCACCACGTCGTTGCGGAGCCGGCGATCACCGGTGGCCTGGTAGCGCTCGATGAGCGCCAGCGTGTCGTCGTCGCCCCCTGGTGGCCCCGACGCGAACCGGCGGCGCCGTGCCGCGACCGCCCCTGATCGCTCCGGACCCGTCACCGCCGGCCACTACCCGAGGGCCTCACCCTCAACCGGTGGTGCCGACCGTGACGGGCGCCACGCCCGACGGTTTGGACGGCCACCCGATCGGGTAGCGGCACGGCCATGACGTCCCACCCCCCGTCGGTGCCCGACCTCTCCGGGACCACCCGCCGCCGTTGCCCCTCATGCCCGGAGGAGCTCTCGTTCGCGGCCACCAGCAGCGCCCGCCACCGCCGCCTCTTCGCCCGCTGCCAGGGCTGCGGCGGGGCCTACACCCTCTACGGCGGCCAGGTCTCGTCCGTCGCCGGGACCGGCCCGCGGGACGCCATCGCCGTCTGACGGACCGCAGCGGCGGCGCGACAGCGCGCCGTGGCGGCGTGGCCGCATCGGGGTGGGGCGGCTCCACCCGAAGGAGTGCGATTCGGACACCGGCCGCTGATCCGCGTCGGTCGTCGGGGGGCGACGGGTAGTCGCCGGGCCATGCAGGAACACGTAGGTGCGCCCCCCGTCGTCATCGTCACGGGAGGATCCAGCGGCATCGGCCGCGCCACCGCCGTCGCCTACGCCGAGCGGGGCGCCCACGTCGTGGTGGCCGCCCGAGGCCAGGAGCTGCTCGACCAAGCCGTCGCCGCGTGCGAGGCGGCCGGTGCGGCCAGCGCCACGGCCGTGCGGACCGACGTCCGCGACGACGCCGACGTCCGACGCCTGGTGGAGGGAACCCGCGATCGGCTCGGCCGGGTCGACGTGGTGGTGCACTCGGCCATGGTGATGGCCTACGGCAACATCGAGGAGCTCCCGCTCGAGGTGTACACCGCGGTGGTCGACACCGCGCTCCACGGCACGGCCCACGTGGCCCGGTCCGCCCTCCCGATCTTCCGCGAGCAGGGCGGGGGCTCGCTCGTCATCGTGACGTCCCTGCTGGCCTCCGTCGCCGTGCCCGGCATCGGCGCCTACGTGAGCGGCAAGTGGGGGCAGGCCGGCCTGGCCCGCGTCCTCCAGCTCGAGACGAGGGACGAGCCGGGCATCCAGGTCGCCACGGTGGCGCCCGGGGCGATCGACACGCCGATCTACACCCGGGCCGCCAACGTCGAGGGCCGCCCCGGGAAGCCGCCGCCCCCGGTCGACCCGCCGGAGAAGGTGGCCCGGGCCATCCTCCGCACGGTCGACCGCAACAGCAGCCGCACCTCGGTGGGGACGCTCAACCCGCTCGTCGTCGCCGGCTTCCGCTTCGCCACGCCGATCTACGCCCGCCTGGTCGGCCCGCTCTACCGGCAGTTCGCCCACAGCCGCGACGTGATCGCCGCCACCACCGGCAACGTGCTGTCGTGGAGCCGACCCGATGACGCCGGCACCCGGGTGGGCGGCGACCGGGCCGCCTGAGCCGGCCCTGAGGCGGCTCGCGATCAACTGCGGGCGGTCGCCCGCCGGCGCTCGACCAGCCGACGCCCGGGGAGGCGGCGGCGATCAGCGGCGACCGCAGCACGCGCCGCGTTCCGGCCGGCCGCGCCGTGCAGGCCGCCTCCGGGGTGGGCCGACGCCGAGGCCAGGAAGAGGCCCTTGATCGGGGTGGCGTTGCGGCCGGTGCCCGGGGTGGGGCGGAAGATCAGCTGCTGGTGCAGCTGCGCGGTGCCGCCGTTGATGGCGCCCTTGTCGAGGTTCGGGTTCTCCTCCTCGAACGATCGGGGGCTCAGCACGTGGCGGCCCCGGATGAGCGAGCGGAACCCGGGCGCCAGCGCCTCGATGCGCGCCTCGACGCGCTCGGTGAAGCGCTCGACGTCGCTCGCGCCCCAGTCCCCCACCAGCTCGCCACCGGCGTCGCCGCGGAACCGGCGGGGCACGTGGGTGTACGCCCAGAGCGTCTCCTTGCCCTCGGGCTGGCGGGTCGGGTCCGTCATGCTCTGCTGGCCGACGAGCAGGAACGGATCGGCGGGCACCAGCCCGCGGGCGAGCTCGGACGCCACGACGGTCAGGGCGTCGACGCCCTCGGTGACGTGGACCGTCCCGGCCTCCCTCGCCGCCGGCGCCGTCCACGGCACGGGCCCGTCGAGGGTCCAGTCGACCTTGAACGTCGAGTCGTCCCACTGGAACCGCTCGATGTCGCGAAGGACCGACGACGGCAGGTGCTCGGCCTCCACCAGCCGGGTGTAGAGCATCGGGGCGTTCACATCGGCCAGCACGGCCCGCGTGGCGGGGACCGGCGTGCCGTCGGCGAGCTCGACGCCGAGGGCCCGTCCGCCGCGCACCTCGACCCGGGTCACCGGGGCGTCGCACACCACGGTGCCCCCGAGGCCCTCGAGCCGCCGGACCAGTGCGTCGGTGACCGACGACGCGCCCCCCTCGGGCACGGGGAAGCCGTCCCGCTGTCCGAGCGAGCACAGCAGCCAGCCGAGGAAGCCGCTGAGCGCGGTCTCCGGCGCCAGGTCGGCGTGCAGCGCGGCCCCGGCGAGGAGCCGCCGGGCCGACTCGCCCCCGAACTCCTCATCGCCCAGGCGGCGCACCGGCAGGATGGCGAAGCGGGCGAAGCGCGCCAGGTCGCGCGGGGGCAGGCGCTGCAGCATGCCGACCAGGCCGCGCACCGGCGGCAGCGGGCTGAGGAAGGTGTCGAGCAGCACCGGCTCGAGGTCCAGCCACCGCTGGTAGAGCGAGCGCCAGGCCTCGCCGTCGCCGGGGTGGTCCAGGTCGAGCGACGCCGCCGTGGTGTCGAGGTCCCGCGACAGCACCGGGCAGCTGCCGTCCGAAGTCGGATGGGCCAGGACCTGCGGGGCGTGCAGCCACTGCAGGCCGTGGTCCTCGAGCGACAGGTCGGTCAGCGCCCGCGAGCGCGCGGCCAACGGGTAGAACGCGCTGCACACGTCGTGGACGTAGCCCGGTTCGATCAGCTCGGCCGAGCGCACCGCGCCGCCCGGCGTTGAGGACGCCTCGAGCACCACGACCGTCCACCCGTGATCCGCCAGGTGGTTGGCGGCCACCAGGCCGTTCGGCCCCGCCCCGATCACGACCGCGTCGGGCCGATCGGCGCCGGTGGCCCAGCGGGGCAGCGGCGGGGTGGGGGCGGTCGGCGCCGTTCGCGTGTCGGTCACGGCGCTCAGGGCTTCAGCACGATCTTGATCGCGCCATCCTGCTTCTTCTGGAACACCTCGTACGCCGCCGGCGCCTCGGCGAGCGGCAGCTGGTGCGTCGTGAGGTCGAGGACGCCGAGCGGATCGGACTCGTCCTCGACGAGCGGCAGGAGGTCGTCGACCCACCGGCGGACGTTGGCCTGCCCCATCCGGAGGGTCAGCTGCTTGTCGAACATCTGCAGGATCGGCATGGGGTCGGCGGCGCCGCCGTAGACGCCGCTGATCGAGACGGTGCCGCCCCGCCGGACGACGTCGATGGACGCCAGCAGGGCGGCCATGCGGTCGATGCCGGCCTTCTGCATCAGCGGGTCGGCCACCGCGTCGGGGAGGAGCCCGACCAGGGCGTGGGCGACCTTGCCCACCCCGGAGCCGTGGGCCTCCATGCCGACGGCCTCGACGACGGCGTCGGGCCCGCGCCCGTCGGTGAGGCTGCGGAGGTGGGCGGCGAGGTCCTCCTGCTGGGTGAGATCGATCGGCTCGATCCCGTTCCGGGCCGCCATCTCGAGGCGCTCGGGCACGAGGTCGACGCCGAACACCCGGGACGCGCCCTGGTGGCGGGCGATGCGGCCGGCCATCTGGCCGATCGGTCCCAGCCCCATGACGGCGACGGTGCCGCCGGGCGGCACGTCGGCGTAGGCGACCGCCTGGTAGGCGGTGGGCAGCACGTCGGACAGGAACAGGTACTGCTCGTCGGGGGTGCCCTCGGGGATCTTGATCGGGCCGTAGTGGGCCTGCGGCACCCGTAGGTACTCGGCCTGGCCGCCCGGCACCTGGCCGTAGAGCTTGGTGTAGCCGAGCAGGGCGGCGCCGGTCCCGTGCTCGTGGACCTGCGTGGTCTCGCACTGCGACTGCAGGTCGTTGGTGCACATGAAGCAGTGGCCGCAGGAGATGTTGAACGGGATCACGACGCGGTCGCCGGGGGCGATGTGGGTGACCTCGGGGCCCACCGCCTCGACGATCCCCATCGGCTCGTGGCCGAGCACGTCGCCCTCCTCGATGAACGGCCCGAAGAGCTCGTAGAGGTGCAGGTCGGACCCGCAGATGGCGGTCGAGGTGACGCGGATGATCGCGTCGGTCGGCTCCTCGATGGTCGGATCGGGGACGTCGTCGACGCGGACGTCGCGCTTGCCGTGCCAGGTCAGGGCCTTCATCGGGTGCTCCTCGGGGTGCGATCGGTGCTGCGGTCCCTTCCCCCGCACGGCCGCCCGTATCGCCCGAGGGCGTCCGAACGCTCGTCCGCGACCGCGCGATCACCACTTCCAGTGATGCCATGTCGTCGCCCGTACGACCATTGTGGGTCCTGCGACCTGGGGTGGGGCCGGGCCGTGGCCACCGAGGACAGGGAGCCACCCGTGGACCACCACCCAGATGACGGTGACCGCAGCGTCGGTGAGCGCCTGGCGTTCGCGTTGATGACCACGATGCTGATCGAGGAGCGCGACGAGGCCCAGGACATCGTCCTCGAGATCACCGACGACCTCCGGACCAACGTCGAGGCGATCTCGGCGCTGCTCAAGGTGATCCGCATCGAGCTGAGCTGGCACGCCGGCATGGCCGGCACGTCGTCGCTCAAGGTGCTGGAGGTGATCGCCGAGGCGTTCGCCGGGCTGCCCTACGCCACCGCCGACGACCAGCCCGGCGCCGGCGACTGGATGCCCTGGGGACCCGACACCTGAGCCCGAGCCGGCGTCGTCAGGCGGGCGGCCCGTGCCCGGGCAGCGGCCCGACCGCGAAGTCGAAGGGGAACGTCTCACCCCGCGCCAGGCGGTGGATGGTGGTGCGCAGGCCTCGCTTCGCCACGGCCCGGTCGAAGTCCTCGATGGGCGACTTGAACACGGTGTAGTCGTCGACGTGGATCGGGATGGCCGCATCGGGGTCGACCACCTCGAGCGCCTCGGCCCCCTGCTCGCCGTCCATGGTCAGCAGGATCCCGAGGACCTTGGTGCCGCCGAGGTGGACCAGGGCCAGGTCGATGCCCGGGTAGCGCTGCGGGATCTCGCGGAGCCCGTCGTGCATCAGGGTGTCGCCCGTGACGTAGAGGCGGTACGACGCGTTCCCGACCCGGTAGTCGAGCATCGATCCCATCACCGGCGGGAGCACGGCCCGCAGCGGTTGGGGGGCGTGCTTGGCCGGGAGCGCGGTGACGGTCAGCTCGGCGCCCTCGCGCACAACCGCCGCCTGCTCCCACGTGTCGAGCACGTGGGTGTTCGTGAAGCCCTGCTTGGCGAGCTTGCGAGCCGCGTGGGCGGTGGTGACGATCGGCGTCCCCTTCGGGAGGTCCCGCTCGGCGACCTGGTCGAAGTGGTCCCCGTGGTGGTGCGAGAGGACCACCACGTCGATCGGGAGCAGCTCCGTGAGGGGTGCGGCCGGCTCGGTGAGGCGGCGTGATCGGAGCCCACCGCCGAGGGCGGCGTGCTGGCCCTGGTGGAGGAAGTTGGGGTCGGTCAGCACGCGGAAGCCACCGGCGTCGATCACCACCGTGGCCGTCCCGATGAACGTGATGGAGCCGGACGGCCGGACGCCGGTCGTGGGCGCCTGGACCTCGATGGTGCGCGCGGGCAACGGTGCCTCCGTGGTTCGGGTCGGACCCGCTTCCCGGCGCGGGCGCCGGCAAACCACGACCCCACGCCGGTACGACGCGTGGGTCGACGGTCACGGCCCGAGGACAACCCGTCCGGGTGATGGATCACCCGCTCGGACGGCCGTACGGTGGTCGGGCCCCCCCCGTGCCGGTCTCGAGCCAACTGGATCCGGCATGCAGGCCCTCCTCCGAGGTGTCAGCGAAATGGCTCGTCCCCTTCCCCTCCCGGTCGACTTCGTCGACCCCGTGCGCCTCGGCGCACGCACCCCATGACCCCCGTCGGCACGGAAGCCGCCGAGGCGCAGCTCGCGCCGGTGCCGCTCCGCCTCCCGACCCCCGAGCGGGCCAGGCGCCGCCCCGGCGCACGCGTCGAGCCCCGTCGCCACCACGACGGCCACCTCGATCTGGCGGCCATGGAGCGCACGATCCCCCGTGGCCGCGACGCCGAGGACGGCGACCCGACCCCGGCGGTGGACCCGTCGGTCTGGTTCCTCCA
>DATAGR010000433.1:0-5457 GCA_036263575.1 Aquihabitans sp.
GCCACGGCGCCGCGCGGCGCCCCCTCGGGGTCGTGGTCCGCCGACGCGCGCACGCCGTCGGGGCGGACGGCGGCCGAGGCGGCGAGGGTCGCCGGCCTCGACCCCGGCGACGCCGCGATCGTCGTGCCCGGGCTCCGCGAGGTCGAGGCCACCAACCGGGGCCAGCACGAGGGCGCGCGACTCGGCGCCCTGGCCGCGGCCCTGGAGCGGAACGGGTGGTCCACCGCCGTCGTCGCCGACGGCGGCCCGGCCAGCGCGGCGGGCCTCGCCGTCGTCTCGCCCGATGGCGGCGTCGACGCCGGGACCCTCGACCCCGCACCGGGATCGGTGGGCGACGCGATCGCTGCGCTGCCCGCCACCCGGGCCGTCGCCGTGGTCGAGCTGGACGCCGTAGCACGGGCGGAGGTGGCCGAGGCCGGCCCCGCCGAGCGGCGACGCGCCGTGGCCGACGCCGACCGCGACCTCGCCGCCGTGGTGGACGCCCTGGGCCCCGACGACCTGCTCGTGGTGCTGTCGCCGACGGCGCCGGGCACACGGGACCACCCGACGCCGTTCGTGGTCGCCGGGCCGGGCATCGACGCAGGCACGGCCTGCTCGGCGACCACCAGGAAGGCCGGCTACGTCACCCTCGCCGACGTCAGCGCCCTGGTGCTCGACCGAGCCGGCATCCGCGTGCCCGGCTCCATGGCCGGCACGCCGATCACCACCGAGGCGACCTCGGCGAGCGGCGCTGCCCGGCTGGCCGAGCGGGGCGACGCCATCGCCGAGACCCGCTTCGTCGACCGCGCCGCCGGCCACCTCCTGGTGGCCCTCCCGATCGTCTTCGCCACCTGGTCGCTGCTCGCCCTAGTCGTGACCGTGCTGCCCCTGGGTCGGGCCGCGCCGGCGGCGCGCGCGCTCGTGCGCTGGGTCGGCCTGCTCCTGGCGACGGTGCCGATCGTGACCTTCGCGGTCGCCGCCCCGAGCGTGCGCGACTGGGGCCAGCCGCGGTGGGCGGTGGTCGTGTGGGTCGCCGCGGCCGTGCTGGGTGCCGCCGCCGCGCTCCTGCGTCCGCCGGCCCGGGCCGCGATCGCCGTCGCCGCGCTGACGTGGGCGGTGCTGGTGGTCGACCTCCTGACCGGCGGGCGGCTCCAGTTCGACTCGGCGCTCGGCAACTCGCCCTCCGTGGGGTGGCGCTTCGCCGGCATCGGCAACCTCGCGTTCGGCCTCCTGGCCGCGTCGACGCTCGTGCTCGCCGTGGCCGCCTGGTGGTGGGTCGGGCGCCGGCGGCCCGGGACGCCGGCGGTCGTCGCCGCCGGCGCCATCTTCGCCGTGGCCGTCGTGGTCGACGGCGCCCCCGACCTCGGCGCCGACGTGGGCGGCGTGCTGACGCTGGCCACGGTCGGCGCGCTCACGCTCTGGACCCTGGCCGGGCGCCGGCTCTCGCCGGTGCGGATCGCCCTCGCCGGCCTCGTCGCGCTGGGCGTGCTCGGCCTCCTCGCCGCGGTCGACCTCACCCGGCCGGAGGCGTCGCAGACCCACCTCGGCCGGCTCGTGCGCGACGTCTTCGGCGGCGGGGGCGGCGACTCGATCGACGTGCTGTGGCGGAAGGCCGACGCGGCCCTGGCCACGTTCGTCCGGTCGTCGCTCGTGTGGATCGTGATCTGCACGGTCCTGTTGGGCGGGCTGCTGTGGGGCCTCGCCCGACCGGCGCTCCGGCGGCTGCTCGCCCTGCCCGCAGCCCGGCCCCTCGTGGTGGGCGGCGGCGCCCTCCTGCTGCTCGGCGGTGCGCTCAACGACTCCGGCGTCATGGTCCCGGCCATCATGGCCACCGTGCTCGTCCCCGCCGCCGTCCACCTGCTCCTGGCACCGCCGGCGCCCGAGCCGGACCCGACGCCGGTGGAGCGAGCCCCAGCGGTGGAGGCCACGGTGGGGCGGGCGTGATGCGCCTCCTCGCGGCCGCCCTGCTCGGCGCCGGGGCGGCCGGCCTGGCGTGGGCTGCCGCCCGTGAGCTCTTCGCGGCGCCGATCCTCGCCCGCCGCAACGTCCGCGACGTCGACGTGCCGGTCGGGGCGGGCGTGCTCGCCGTCCTCGCGCTCGTCGCCGTCCACGCCACCATCGGGGCGGTCGACGCCGCCCGGGACCACGTCGCCGGCGACGCCCCGGGCCGCACCGCCGCCGTGGTCCTCGCCCTCGGCTTCGGCCTGCTCGGGCTCGTCGACGACCTCCTGGGCGACCACGGCGACAAGGGGTTCCGCGGCCACCTGCGCGCCCTCGCGGCCGGCCGGCTCACCACCGGCGGGCTCAAGCTGGTCGGCGGCGGCCTGCTGGCCCTCGGCGTGGCGGCGACCGTGGCCGACGACCTCGCGACCACGCTGCTCGGCGCCGTCGTGATCGCCCTCGCCGCCAACACCGCCAACCTGTTCGACCGGGCGCCCGGGCGGGCGACCAAGGTCGCCGTGGTGGCGATGGTCGCGCTGGTGGCGCTCACCCCGGGGGACGAGCGGGTCGGGTTGGTCGGCACCGCCGCCCTCGTGGGCGCCGCCGTCGGGCTGCTCGCCCCGGACCTGCGCGAGCAGCTCATGCTGGGCGACGCCGGGGCCAACCCGCTCGGCGCCGTGCTCGGCCTCGGCGTCGTGCTCACCACCGGCCCCGTCGTGCAAGTCGTCGTGCTCGCCGCCCTCGCGGCGGCCAACGTGGCCGGCGAGCGGGTGTCGTTCAGCGCGGTCATCGCCCGCACGCCCGCACTGCGGGCCCTCGACGGGCTCGGGCGCCGACCCCGTTGACCTGCGGGACGGCACGACCGCACGGGGGGTCGCGCCGCGCGCGGGGCCCGGCGGGTTACGGTGCGATCCCGTGACGAAACACATCTTCGTAACGGGCGGCGTGGCCAGCTCGCTGGGGAAGGGCCTCACCGCCTCCTCGCTGGGGCGGTTGCTCAAGGCGCGGGGCCTCCGGGTCACGATGCAGAAGCTCGACCCGTACATCAACGTCGACCCGGGCACGATGAACCCGTTCGAGCACGGCGAGGTGTTCGTCACCGACGACGGCGGCGAGACCGACCTCGACCTCGGGCACTACGAGCGCTTCATCGACGAGAGCCTGTCGCGCAACTCCAACGCCACGACCGGCTCGATCTACTCGGCGGTGCTGGCCGCCGAGCGCCGGGGCGACTACCTCGGCAAGACCGTCCAGGTGATCCCGCACATCACCGACGAGATCAAGCGGCGCATCACCCGGCTCACCGGGCCCGACGTCGACGTCGTCATCACCGAGGTCGGCGGCACGGTGGGCGACATCGAGATCCTCCCGTTCCTCGAGGCCATCCGGCAGTTCCGCCTCGACGTGGGCCGGGACAACGTCTGCTACGTCCACGTCACGCTGGTGCCGTTCATCGGCCCCTCGGGCGAGCAGAAGACCAAGCCCACCCAGCACTCCGTCACCGAGCTGCGCAGCCGCGGGATCCAGCCCGACGCCATCGTGTGCCGCAGCGAGGCCGCCCTCTCCGACGACCTCAAGCGCAAGATCTCGAACCTGTGCGACGTCGACCCGAAGGCCGTCGTCAACTGCGCCGACGCCGGGAACATCTACGAGATCCCCCTCGTGCTCCACGAGGAGGGCCTCGACACCGAGGTGTGCCAGATCCTTCGCCTGGAGGGCGGCGCCCCGGACCTGCGGGAGTGGGAGGGCCTCGTCGACCGCGTGGAGGCGGCCACCAAGCCGGTGCGCATCGGGCTCATCGGCAAGTACGTGACCCTCATCGACGCCTACCTGTCGGTCGTCGAGGCCACCAAGCACGGCGGCTTCCACCACGGGGCCAAGGTGGAGATCGTCTGGATCCAGGCCGAGGAGGTCGAGGGGCTGCTGGCCGCCGACCGCCTGCGCGACCTGGACGGCCTGGTGATCCCCGGCGGCTTCGGCGAGCGCGGCGTGGAGGGCAAGATCGCCGCCGCCGGCTACGCCCGCGAGCACGACATCCCGTGCCTCGGCCTGTGCCTCGGCATGCAGGTGATGACCATCGACTTCGCCCGCAACGTGCTCGGCCTCGCCGGCGCCAACTCCTCGGAGTTCGACGCCACCACGCCGCACCCGGTCATCGACCTCATGGACAGCCAGCGCGACGTCACCGACCTCGGTGGCACCATGCGCCTCGGCGCCTACGTGGCCGAGCTGGCACCCGGCTCGCGCGTCGCCGAGGCCTACGGCAAGGCCGTGGTCAGCGAGCGCCACCGCCACCGCTACGAGTTCAACCCCCGGTACCAGGGGCGGTTCGAGGCATCCGAGCTCCGCCTCTCGGGCACCTCGCCCGACCACCGCCTGGTCGAGTTCATCGAGCTCGACGGCCACCCGTTCTGGGTCGGCACCCAGGCCCACCCCGAGTTCAAGAGCCGCCCCACCAACCCGCACCCGCTGTTCCGCGAGTTCGTGGGCGCCGCCCTGCGCCGGGCCGAGGGCCGGTCGCCGCACCTGTTCGACCTGGACGACCCCGTCGACCTGGTCCGGGCCGAGGCCGACAGCGCCGTCTGAGGTGGCCGACGGCGCCGGGCACGGCTTCCGCCACCTCGGCGACGACGTCATCGCCGACCTGCACGCCATCCGGGTCGTGTCGGCCCGGTTCGAGGCGCCCGACGGCACGACCTTCACGCGCGACGTGGTCCGCAACCGCGGCGCGGTGGCCATGGTCCCGCTGCTCGACGACGGCCGTACGGTCCTGCTGGTCCGCCAGTATCGGGGCCCGATCGACCGCGACCTGCTCGAGATCCCCGCCGGCCTCTGCGACGTCGAGGGCGAGCCCCTGGAGGCCACCGCCCACCGCGAGCTGGCCGAGGAGCTCGGCCGGTCCGCCACGAACCTCGAGCACCTCGTCTCCTACGACCCCGTCGCCGGGTTCAGCGACCACGTCGTCCACGTGTACCTGGCCACCGGCCTGGCCGAGGTCCCCGACGACCGCCAGGGGGTGGAGGAGACGCACATGACCGTGGAGCCCTTCGACCTCGACGGGCTCGACGCCGCCATCGCCGACGGCACCCTGACCGACGCCAAGACCATCATCGGCCTCCTGCTCGTGCGAGACCGCCGCCGCCGCGCCTGAGCGTCGACCACCTCGCGCGCCGCCCCCGTTAGCGTCGCCGCGGTGCGCGTCCCCCGAGGTGTGGCCGACGACCTGCCGGTCGAGGTGGTCGACCTGCTCACGTGGCTGCGCGTCGAGCGGGGCCGGTCACCCAACACCCTCAAGGCGTACGAGCTCGACCTGCGCGCCTACGTGGCGTGGCTCGACGAGCGGGGGCTCACGATCGGCGATGTCGGCGAGGCCGACCTGGCCGACTACGTCGCCCACCTCAAGGCCTCGGGGCGGGCGACCTCCTCGCTGAAGCGCTCGCTCGTGGCCGTACGCGGGCTCCACCGGTTCCTGGCCGAGGAGACCGAGGGCGTCGCCGACCCCAGCGCCGAGCTGGAGATGCCCAAGGTGCCCCGTGG
>DATAGR010000434.1:0-3798 GCA_036263575.1 Aquihabitans sp.
GCCCGATCGATCATCGTGCTGGCCGGCGACGAGGGCGACGCCGGCGTGGTGAAGGCGGTCCTGGCCGTGCGCAGCCTCGACCCCGAGTTCCGCGGCGCCCACGTGGTGGCCGAGCTGGAGAACGCCGGCCACGCCCGCACGCTCCGCACCCTCACCGACGGCCGGATCGTCACCATCCAGGCCGACGAGATCATCGCCCAGGTCACGGCCCAGGCCTGCCACCAGGCCGGGCTCGCGTCGGTCTTCCGCGAGCTGCTCGACTTCGACGGCGACGAGATCTACTTCACGCCCGTCGACGGGTTGGTCGGCACCCCCTACCGCGACCTGCTCCTCGCCTTCGAGGGGTGCTCGGTGCTGGGCTGGATCACCGACACCGGCGTCGTCGAGCTCAACCCGCCGGCCGATGCCGCCTTCGGCGCCGGCTACGAGCTGATCACCGTGGCCGAGGACGACGACAAGGTGGTGTCGACCGGGATCGTCGAGGCACCCCGGGTGTCGGTCGACTGCACCCAGCCGTTCGAGGAGCCCTCCCAGAAGGTGCTCATGATCGGCTGGAGCGACCTCGGCCCAGGGGTCCTCTCCGAGCTCGACGAGTTCCTCACCGCCGGATCGTCGGTCGACCTGATGGTGGACCCCGAGCTCTTCGACGTCGCCGAGCTCCACCCGCCGCTGCCCGCCTGCGACCACTGCGCGATCGCCGTCCACCCCCTCGGCGGCGGGCCCGAGGAGCTCATCGCCATGGCGAGCGGCGCCTACGACCAGGCCATCGTGCTCGGCTACCGCGAGCCCGTCTCGGTCGGCGAGGCCGACGCCCGCACCATGCTGACGCTGCTCACGCTCGACAAGGCGTTCCCGAAGGGCCCCGGCGGGCCCCGGGTGGTGGCCGAGATGCTCGACCGGGCCAACGTCGCCGTGGCCCAGACGACCGGCGTCGAGGACTTCATCGTGAGCGACGAGCTGTCGAGCCTGATGATCGCGCAGCTGTCCGAGCGCCTCGAGCTGCACATGGTCTTCGACGAGCTCTTCGACGCCGACGGGTGCTTCGTCGCCCTGCACCCCGCGCCGCTCTACGCGCCGTCCGACGAGGTGGCCTTCGCCGAGGTGGTCGCCGCGGCCAGCCAACGGGGCGAGACCGCCTTCGGCTGGCGCCTCGCCGCCACCGGCGAGGTCGTCGTGAACCCGGCCAAGTCCCAGCGCGTGGCCCTCGGCCCGGTGGACCAGGTCCTCGTGCTCGGCCCCCGTTCGGCCCGCCCCGTCACCGAGGCCGACCTCGCCGGCGCCGTCCCCGCCCCGGGCTGACCGGCCCCGGGCCGAGGCCGGTCCCGGGCCGAGGCTGGTCAGATGGGGGCGGGCGGGGTGACCTCGACCTCGGGCTCGCCGTACCTCGCCGAGGCGGTGGCCTTGGCCGGCGTCTCGTCGAGCTTCTCGGGCCAGTAGGGCGGGGGGAAGACCGTGCGGTCGTCGCTCACGGGCTCGACGTAGAACTGCGAGTACCACTTGCGGAACTTCATGAACGGGCCGTCGTTGTCGGCCAGGGCCGGGCGCACGAGGTGGGCCTTGTGCTCCCAGATCGGCATGTCCTCCATGAACTGCTTGTCGACCTCGGCGGCGAAGGCGTCGCCGACGGTCGAGTTCAGCTTCTCGTCGCCCATCGAGCGCACGTAGAAGTTGAACCGCGTCTCGGTCGTGGTCGCGTCGATGGGGGTCGAGGCGCTGACCAGCAACGTGTCGACGATCCCGCTGAAGCGCACGATGCTCACACCGGGGCCGTCGGCCACCGAGTCGATGCGGCCGTCCACGACGCCGCGGGGCGTCGGGAACTTCTGGCTCGACTCCATGATCGTGCGGTGGCCGTCGGCCTCGTAGCGCTCGAGCTCGGGCACGGTGGCGGTGTTGTGCACGTAGCGGAAGTGGGCGCTGTCGCAGGCGTTCTCGGCCATCTCCTGGATGGCGACCTGCACGACGTGGCGCGTGCGCTTGGGGCCGCTGAACTCGCCGTTCGAGACGTCGGCGACCTCGGCCACCTCCCACGTCGGCGGCTCGCCGTGCGGGTGGTACCAGGCGTAGACGAAGCCGTTGCGCTCGAGCACGGGGTACGGGCGGACCCGGGCTCGGCCGTTGGTGCGGTCCGAGTAGGGGATGTCGGTGTTGGCGCCCTCGGCGTCGAAGCGCCAGCCGTGGAACGGGCACATGATCTCGCAACCCTCGACGGTGCCGCCGTGGCCGAGGTGGGCCCCGAGGTGCGGGCAGAAGGCGTCCATCACGTGGGCGCCGCCGTCGTCGTCGCGCCACACCACCAGGTGGGTGTCGAAGTAGTACGCCGCCTTGGTCTGGCCCACCTCGACGTCGGGGCTCTCAGCGACCGCGAACCACCCGATCGGCATGGTGAACGGGTACCGGCGCTGTGCGCTCGCATCGGTCACGGGAGCCACCTCATCGGGCCGGAACTAGAACAGGTTCTAGTATAGGGGTCGTGCCGGCTCAGGCGTCGAGCTTGAAGACCCGCATGGCGTTCTCGCGGAGGAACTTCGGCCACACCTCGTCCCGCAGGGGGACGCCGGGCATCTGCTCGAAGATCTTGTCGAGGCTCAGCCCCATGGGGAAGTAGCCGGCGTACATGACCTTGTCGGCGCCTCGCGTGTTGGCGAAGTCGATGATCTCCTTCGGGTAGTACCTCGGCGCGAAGGCAGAGGTCGAGTAGTAGAGGTTCGGCCACTTGAGCAGCAGCTTGGCGGCGACGTCGGCCCACGGCTCGGCGCCGTGGCGCATCACGAACTTGAGCTCCGGGAAGAACCAGCACACCTCGTCGATGAGCATCGTGTCCTGGCACGCCGACGGCACCCGCGGACCGCAGATCCCGGTGCACACGTTGATCGGGATGTCGAGCTCGATGCACTTGGCGTAGAGCGGGAAGAAGCGCTTGTCGTTGATCGGCACCTGCGGCAGGTAGCCGGCGGGGAAGGCGATGGCGGCCTTGATGCCGAGCGTCTCGTAGGCCTTGACGAGGTCGCGGACGCCGGCCATGCCCTGGTTCGGGTCGACGCTGAACGAGCCGATGAAGC
Source organism: Aquihabitans sp. (assembly GCA_036263575.1). Classification (GTDB taxonomy): domain Bacteria; phylum Actinomycetota; class Acidimicrobiia; order Acidimicrobiales; family Iamiaceae; genus Aquihabitans. The sequence goes on from DATAGR010000434.1 coordinate 3,063, forward strand.
GGTCGGGGTGGTCTTTGACGGCGCGCAGCTTCTCGCTGCGGTCCTCGGAGAACCCCACGCCGACCATGGCCTTCTCGATCCCGTGGCCGTCCATCAGCTTCAGCACACCGGCCACGGGGTCGGGCTCGGGCTCCACGTGCGGGACGCCCTTGAACATGTACTGGGCGGGGAACTCGTAGTCCTTCGACTCCTCGCGCAGCTGCGGCTTGAGGAACTCGTACCAGTGCGCCTGGTCGGCGCCGGGGATGTCGAGCATCAGGTCGATGATGCCGATGTCGGTGGGCATGGCCATGGGCCGCACCCTAGCGAGGGAACTAGAACGCGTTCTCGTTCGGAGGGCTACCGTGCCGCCATGGCAGCAGACGACCTCAAGCTCGGCCTCGTCCTCGGGTACTGGTTCGCCCAGCCGCCCGTCGGCGTGCCCGAGCTGATCGCCACCGCCGAGGACCTCGGCTTCGACTCGATCTGGTCGGCCGAGGCCTACGGGTCCGACTGCTTCACGCCGCTCGCCTGGTACGGGGCCGCGACCTCGCGGCTGCAGCTGGGCACGGCGGTGTGCCAGATGGCGGCCCGCACCCCCGTGGCCACGGCCATGAGCGCCCTGACCCTCGACCACCTCTCCGAGGGGCGGTTCATCCTCGGCCTGGGCGCGTCCGGGCCGCAGGTCGTCGAGGGGTGGTACGGCCAGCCCTACCCCCGACCGCTGGAGCGGACGCGCGAGTACGTCTCGATCGTG
>DATAGR010000435.1:0-2039 GCA_036263575.1 Aquihabitans sp.
TGACGTTGATCGTGGCCGTCACGGCGAGGCCGTGGGCCAGGGTGCGGGCGGCGAGGTCCCGAGGCGCCCGGTCCTCGGCCCACCGCTTCCAGCCCTGCGAGGCCACCAGCAGGCAGCCAACCGACACGAGCCCGAGGACGAACCCGGCGTGGTAGCCGGCCCGGTCGAGTTGGTCGATCACGTCGACGCCCTGTCCAGCCTCCTCCTCGGTGAGCGTCGGCATGGAGACGAGGATCGAGGCGAAGCCGGCCATCGCACCGGCCACGCCGAAGACCGGCCACCGGGGTCGGGCGTGGGCGGCGGGTGCGGGGGCGGCTCCCGGCGCGAGGCCGGTGACCGTGCGGCCGAGGTCGGGGGTGTGGTCGAGCGTGGTGGTCATGGCGGGTCCTCGCGTGGGTTCGGTGGTCGGCGTCTCCGACGGCCGCATCGTGCGGCGACCCGGGTGGAGCCCTCGTGGAGGATGCGTGACGGGTTCGTGGACCGGCGACGGCCGGGCACTTCGACGGCTTCCGGACGCTTCGACCGCTTGTTCGTCGACGCTCGGCGTCATGAGCGCCACGTGGCGTGGTTGAACCCCCGAGGTGCGACTCGCCCGCGCGTTCGCCCTGCCACCCCCGCCCCCCACCGCGCCGGAGCCCCCCGTGCCGTCACCGATCCTCCTCGACGACCTTCCCCTCCCCACCCGGCCTCGCGCGGGCCGGGAGCTCGGCGGCGGCCTCCGCCCCCTCCTCGAGCCCATCGTCGACCTGCGCACGGGCGACGCGGTGGCCCACGAGCTGCTGGTGCGCCCCCGATCGGGCATCAGCCTGATGGAGCTGCACCGCCGCACCGGCGACTGGCTCCTCCCGGAGGTGACCGGCTCGGTGCTCGAGCTGGCCGGCTCCCTCCTGGGGCGTCGCCAGCACCCCCTGCACGTCAACATCACCGGGCTCGACCTCGATCGGCCGACGTTCGCCGACGACGTCCTGCGCGCCGTGCCCGGCAGCCGGCTCGGCTCGCTGGTGCTGGAGGTGACCGAGCAGTTCCCACTGGTCGAGTCGGCCGCCACGCTGGCCAACGTCGACCGCCTCCGCCGCGTCGGGGTCGCCTTCGCCATCGACGACTTCGGCCAGGGCTGGAGCAACCTGCGATCGCTCGTCGTGCTGCGCCCGCAGGTCGTGAAGGTCACGCGAGAGGTCGTGGAGGGCGACCTCACCGACGGGTTGGCCCGCTGGGTGGTGCGGACGGCCCGTCGCGTCGGCGCCACCACCGTCCTGGAGCAGATCGAGCGCCCCGGTCAGGACGCCTGGGCCGCCGCCGTCGGGTTCGACGCCGGGCAGGGTTGGCTCTGGACCGACCGGGTCCCGGTGGGCTGAGCGGCGCCGACGGGTCCCGACGAGCTCCACCTGGCCGTTTGGCCGAGGTGGGGTGGGTCAGTCATCTCGTGCCCACACCCCCCGGAGGAGCACGAACATGGCCAACGCCCAACCCCTCGGCCGAAGCGGCGCCACCCGCCTCGACGCCGGCGGCCGGACCGACCGGCACACCACCCTCGCCCAGCGCTTCGCCCTCGCCGTCGGCGCGGTCTTCCTGCTGGTCGGGATCCTCGGGTTCATCCCGGGGATCACCTCGGACTACGGCGACATGGCCTTCGCCGGCCACGAGTCCCACGCCAAGCTCCTCGGCATCTTCGAGGTGTCGGTGCTGCACAACCTGGTGCACCTGCTCTTCGGCGTCCTCGGCATCGCCGCCGCCCGCCGCCACGACACGGCCCGGACGTACCTGCTCGTCGGCGGCGTCATCTACCTCGCCCTGGCCGCCTACGGGTTCATCATCGACCACGAGACCGACGCCAACTTCGTGCCGGTGAACCGGGCCGACGACTGGCTGCACACCGGCCTGGGCATCGGCATGATCGCCCTGGGCCTGATCGGCGGCCGTGACCACGACGACGCCCGGGTCGGCACGAGCAACCGGGCCGGGACCGCCACCGGCTGATCCGACGCCGCCGCCCCAGCGGCGACCTGGTGACCCACGACGGGCGCCCGCCACCGCGGCGG
>DATAGR010000436.1:0-4445 GCA_036263575.1 Aquihabitans sp.
GGACAGCGGTAGTTGACGGTGAGGGGGTGGGCCGCGGCCCCGGGGAACAGCCGGGCGTACTCGATCAGGAAGGCGGGATCGGCCGAGTTGTGGCCGTAGATGACCTGGTCGTCGTCGCCCACCCCGAACACGTCGAGCGCCGGCAGGGCGAGGAGGCGGATGAGCAGCACGTGGGCCGGCGTCAGGTCCTGGAACTCGTCGACGAGGAGGTGCCGGCACCGGGCCTGCAGCGACCGGCGGAACGCGCCGTCGCCCAGGAGGGCCTCGATGGCCCCGTACACCTGGTCGTCGAAGTCGACGACGCCCCGCTCGGCCAGCCGGCTGCGATAGGGCCGGAAGAGCTCGGCCAGGCCGTCGACGTCGTCGCGCTGGGCCTCGACGTCGGCCGGGTCCTGCAGGCCGAGCCGCACGCTGCCGAGCGCCTCCAGGTACGGGCCGATGGGGTCGGTGTTGGCCCGGCGCTGGCGTCGACCCGGCAGCAGGGACTCCACCAGCCGCCGGGTGTCGCGCTCGTCGAGCACGGAGGGCGCCGCGCCCCGGTGCTCGGCCAGGACCCAGTAGCCGAGGGCGTTGAGCGTGCGGACGCGAGGCCGGAAGGCCTGGGTGCGGCGCTCGAGCTCCTGCTGCGCCTCCTTGTTGTAGGCCACCGCGAGCACGCCCTCGTGGTCCCAGCCGCGGGCGCCGAGCAGGTGCCCGAGGCGCTCGGTGAGCACGCGCGTCTTGCCCGAGCCGGCCGGGGCGATGACGCGGGCCGGACCGGCGAGGTGGGCGACGGCGGCGAGCTGGTCCGGTGCCAGGTCGGCGGTGGTGGCGGCCGGGCCGGGGTCGACGGCCGTTCGCCCCAGCTCGACGCGCTCGGCGTGCACGACGGGGGCGCCGCCCAGCTCCTCGTGCGCCCACGGCCGGCGGGGGCCCCCGTCGACCCACGCCGCCGTGCCGTCGGCCAGCTCGACGTCGGCCGCTCCAGCGGGCGTGTCGGTGGCGCCGGCCCGGACGGCCTTGCGGGCCCACCACCAGATCGGCTCGGCGGTCCGGGCGTCGTAGGTGTTGGCCCACACGAGGAAGTGGAGGCGGTCGAACCAGGGCTCGAAGTCCGGCGCCAGCCGCCACGGCGCGTCGGTGACGTCCTGCGGGGCACGGAACCGCGCGGGGTCCACCGCGAGCTCGACGACGATCGGCTCCCGGGCCGCCCACGCCTCGTGGAGCCGGGTGACGACGGTCGCCGGGTCGCGGAGGACGGCATCGTCGATCGTGACCACCGGCGCGGTGATCCACGGCGCCGGGATGGCGCCACCCTCGTTGACGACGACGCCGCGCCCGAGCGCGGCCGGTCCGGGGACGGGCACCCCGCCAACCTACGCACCCCCGGTGACATCGGGACCCGGCGCCCGACCCGAGTGCGAGCCGTCGGGAGCTCAGGGCGGCGGCGCGGCCGCCCGGGCCGCGGCGTCGGCGCGCCGGTCGGCGCGCGCGCCCTCGCGCTGGTCCGCGAGGTACCAGCGGCGGACCACCACGGCGGCCACCGCCAGCGTGAACAGCTCGCCCATCCCCCACAGGAGGCCGGCCGCCGTCCGCTGGTCCGCCAGGTCGGGGTACGCGTCCGGGGCGAGCGGCGCCGAGGCCGACAGGATCGCCAGGCCCAGGAAGGCGTGGAACGGCACCGCGGTGAGGGCCGACAGGAGCCGGGCGCCGTGCGGCAGCGGCCGGGGCGACGGGTCGGCGCCGACGAGGCCGGCGAGGAACAGGCATCCCGTGGTGACGACGTGGACGTGCACCGCCAGGTGCACGAGGTCGTTGCGGGCGCTCAGCTCCAGCACCGGGGTCAGGTACACCACCACCAGGCCGCCGCCGAAGAGCACCCACGTGACCACCGGGTTGGCGACCAACCGGGCGAGCGGGTGGTGGAGGGCCCGGCGGACCAGGCGGCGGGTGCCGGGGCGGCCGCCCTGGAGGGCCAGCGTGAGCGGCGCCGCGCACACGACGGCGAACGGCACGACCATGCCGAGGAGGAGGTGCTGGACCATGTGGATGGTGAAGCGCTCGTCGTCGTAGCGGGCGAGGCCCGACTGGGTCGCGACGACGAAGGCCACCAGCGCGATGGCGGCGGCCGCCAGGCGGGCCGTCGGCCACCGCCGCCCCCGGCGAGCGAGGGCGACCACGCCACGCCCGTACGCGACCGTGGCCACGACCGCCACGAGCAGCGCCGCGGGGTCGAGGCGCCAACCGGTGGCGACGTCGCCGAACCCGAGGTCTCGCACTCACCCCAAGGTAGGCACCGGACCCCCCTCGGCCGCACGTCGGGGGCCATCTGGTAGAAACCTCGCGGTGGCCGACACCGCCGTGGTCGAGGGAGCCCCGCCCTCGCGGACCCCCGACCCGCTGCAGGTCGGCATGGTCGTCTGGCTGGCGTCGGAGCTGATGTTCTTCGCCGGCCTCTTCGCGGCCTGGTTCACGCTGCGGGCCGAGGGCTCCGGGCCGTGGCCGCCCGAAGGCGTCGAGCTGGAGACCGCCCGGACGGCGGCGGCGACGGTCGTGCTCCTCGCGTCGAGCGCCACCATGCACCTGGCGGTGGTGGCCGCCAACCGCGACGACCGTCGGGGCTCGGTGCGCTGGATCGTCATCACCGTCGCGCTGGGTGCGCTGTTCATCGCCAACCAGGCGCTCGAGTACGCCGAGGCGTCCTTCCAGATCGACTCGCACGCCTACGGGTCGATCTTCTACCTCATGACCGGGTTCCACGGCCTCCACGTCGTCGGCGGCCTGGTCCTGCTGCTCTCGATCGCCGGGGTGGTCGGTGGTCGGTCACGAGCGCCGACCGCCCGCACCGTCGACATGGCGGCTTACTACTGGCACTTCGTCGACGTGGTGTGGGTGGCCATGTTCACCACGGTGTACGTCCTCTCATGAGCCCCGGTCCCCCCGAACCGGCTGCCACCCAGGACCTCCCCGGCCGCCGGCTGGCCCGGGCCGGGCTGCTCGCCGTGCTGCTGGCCAGCGTCGGCCTCACCGTGCTGCTCGCCGGCCGCAGCCCGGCCGACGCCCAGGCCGACCTCGTCGCCGAGGGCAACGCCCTGTACCAGCAGGGCTGCGTCAGCTGCCACGGGCCGGAGGGCGGCGGCGTGCGGGTCCAGGGCGAGGAGCGCGGCCCGTCGCTGCGGCGATCGGGCGCCGCCGTCGCCTACTACATGCTCGAGACGGGCCGGATGCCGCTCAACGACCCGGACGAGCAGCCCCACCGCAAGGAGCGGGCCTACGAGGAGGCCGAGATCGAGGCCCTGGTGGCCTACGTGGCCACGCTCGGCGAAGGTCCGCCGCTGCCCGACATCGACCTCGAGGACGCCGACCTGGCCGCCGGCGGGCTGGTGTTCCGCGGCAACTGCCAGGCCTGCCACTCCGCCTCCGGGGCGGGCGGCGCCCTCTCGTACGGCCGGGCCGCGCCCGGCCTCCGCCAGTCGGAGCCGCTGGTCGTGGGCGCCGCCGTGCGCAGCGGCCCGGGGCAGATGCCGTCGTTCGGCGAGGGCGAGATCAGCGACGAGCGCCTGAACGACCTCGTGGAGTACGTGCAGTTCCTCCAGGACCCGCCCGACCCGGGCGGCATCCACCTCAGCCGCATCGGCCCCGTGCCCGAGGGGTTCGTCGCCTGGTTCGTGGGCGTCGTCCTGCTGCTGGCGTGCGTCTACTGGATCGGCACCCGCAGCCCCATCCGGCGCCGGAGGCGCACGTGAGCGCCGAGCGCCCGGACCGGCCCCGCCAGCCCTCGGCCGCCACCGCCGAGACCATCGCCGCCACGTGCTTCCTCGTCGCCGCCGCCGCGGCCATCGGGCTCGGCGTCGTCTACTGGCGAGGCGGCCAGACGCAGCTCGAGGGCCTGCTCCTCGCGGTGGCCACCGGTGGGATCGGCGTCGGGATCGTGGTCTGGGCCAAGCGCTTCATGCCCGACGAGGAGGTCACCGAGGACCGCAAGCCCCTCGTGTCGTCCGAGGAGGACATCGCCGCCTTCCGAGCCGACTTCGAGCACGGCGAGCACAGCATCCGGGGGCGGCGCCGCCTCATCCGGTCCCTCGGCGTGGCCATCGCCGCCCTCGGCGCCGCGCTGCTCTTCCCGATCCGCTCGCTCGGCCCCCGCCCCGGTCGCGGCCTCAAGGTCACCGGCTACGGCCGGGCCCGCCCCGGGCGCCCGGTGCGCCTGGTCCGCCGCGACGACGAGGACCCCCGCAACCCCGGCGTGCCGGTCCGGCCCGACGAGCTGGCCGTCGACGGCATCCTCACCGTCTGGCCCGAGGGCGACCTCAACGCGGCCGACTCCCCCACCCTGCTGATCCGCACCCGGCGCGAGCAGCGGTTCGAGCTGCCCCCCGAGCGCATGGGCTGGATCGTGGAGGGCGACATCGTCGCCTACTCCAAGATCTGCACCCACGTCGGGTGCCCGGTCGGGCTGTACCAGT
>DATAGR010000437.1:0-13662 GCA_036263575.1 Aquihabitans sp.
TTCGTGTACGGGAAGCCCACCATCCGGTTCTCCGGCGTGGCCTCACGGACCTCGGCGGGGGTGTAGGCCCGCCGGATCCAGGCGTGGGGGTTGGTGGCCGCGACCTCCGAGAACCCCGACCACAGCTCGGCCAGCCGGTCGCGGTGCTCGTCCACGCCCCACCCCTCGGCGGCACGGAGGGCGTTGTCGAACAGGGGGTAGATCTCGATCGGCATCATCACGCCGCGCGCCCACTCGCCCGGGTGGGCCAGGGGCTGGGCGTTGGTGATCGACTCGGTCGGCGCCACGTCGTCGCCCTGGTGCGTCCACGGCAGCTCGGCACCGGTGGCTCGTGCCGCGGTGCGCGTGCGCCAGCTCTCGGCACCGCCGATGAGGACGGCGTCGGCCGTCCCGGCACGGATCTCGAGGCAGGCCCGGTTCAGCAGGGCCTGCGGGTAGTTGCCGCCGTCGTCGGTCTCGATCGTCCGGCGGGGGGCGATGCCCAGCTCGGCGGCCACCAGTGCGGCCGGGTCGCGGTACCGCCACGAGAGGATGCGGATGACGGCGACGGTGTCGAGGGCGCCGAGGAGGCGCTCGCTGCCGCTGTCGGCCGCCGCGGCGCGAGCGGCCTCGGCCAGGAGGGCGGTGGGCTCGAGCGCCGTGGCCGGATCGGCGTCGCGCTGCTCGACCTGGCCGACGGCGACCACCACCGGCGTGCGGGGGTCGAGGGCTGCGGCTGCGTCGGACACGTGGGCTCCCCGGGGTCGAATTGACCGCCCAGTCAATTGGTCACCCGGCCTCCGGGTCAAGATGGGCCTCGGAGGCCCGGCGCCTAGAGTCGGACCATCGACGTCGTCTTCGCCTGCACGGGCAACATCTGCCGGTCACCGATGGCCGAGGCCCTCCTGCGGCACCGCCTCGCCGAGCGCGCACCCGAGGTCACCGTGGGTTCGGTGGGGCTCCGCTTCGACGACCGCCCCGCCGAACGCCACGCGGTGCGGGCCATGGCCCGGCGGGGCCTCGACCTCGACGCCTTCCGGAGCAGGATCATGACGGCCGAGCTCCTCGCCGACTCGTCGCTCGTCCTCGGCATGGAGCGGATGCACGTGCGAGAGGTCGCCGTGCTCGGACCCGACCTGCTCGACCACACCTTCACCCTGCCCGACCTCGTGGCCCTCGCCGAGCGGTCCGGGCCCCGCCGCGACGAGGACCTGCGGTCGTGGGCGGTCCACCTCGGCGGCCTTCGCACGGCGGCGGACAACCTCGGCGACGACCCGGCGTCGTCCGTCGCCGACCCCATGGGCCAGTCGGCCCGCCGCTTCCGGGCCTGCGCCGAGGAGCTGGACGACCTGATCGGGCGGCTGGTCGACCTGGCCTGGCCGCGGCCGGTGGCCGTCGGCGCCGCCACCACCACCGACACCGAGCCACCACCCCACGGAGGATCCCGATGAGGATCGCGATCGGCGCCGACCACGCCGGCTACGACCTGAAGCAGCACCTGGTCCAGGTCCTGCAGAACCTCGACCACACGGTGCTCGACCTGGGCACCGACGGCAACGCGTCGGTCGACTACCCGGCCTTCTGCGCGGCCGTCGGGCGTGCCGTCGTCCGCGGCGACGTCGAGCGGGGCATCGTCCTCGGCGGCTCCGGCCAGGGCGAGCAGATGGCGGCCAACAAGGTGGTCGGCGTGCGCGCCGGCCTCTGCAACGACCTGTACACGGCCCGCATGGCGCGCGAGCACAACGACGCCAACGTCTTGTCCATGGGCGGGCGGATCGTGGCCCCGGCCCTCGCCGACGAGATCGTCGTGTGCTTCCTCCAGACCCCGTACCAGGGCGGGCGCCACCAGCGCCGCGTCGACCAGCTCGGCGAGATCGCCGCCTTCGGCACCGACGGAGCCGGGCTGGACGCCTACCTCGAGTCGCTCGTGCCCGGCATCGCCGTCCGTGCCAGCGGCGCCACCTCCACCGCCGGTCGCTGACCGTGCCCCGCCCCCGCCCCGCCAGGAAGGACCCGGCCCGATGAACTGGCCCACCACCCGAGACACCGAGCTCTTCGAGATCATCGACGCCGAGCGCGCCCGGCAGAACACCACGGTGCAGCTGATCGCCTCGGAGAACTTCACGTCGCCCGCCGTGATGGAGGCCACCGGCTCCGTCCTCACCAACAAGTACAGCGAGGGCTACCCCGGCAAGCGGTACTACGGCGGCAACGAGGTGATCGACCTGGCCGAGGACCTCGCACGCGACCGCGGCAAGGCCCTCTTCGGCGCCGAGCACGCCAACGTGCAACCGCACTCGGGGGCCAGCGCCAACATGGCCGTCTACCTCGGGCTGCTGCAGCCGGGCGACACGGTGCTCGGCCTCCGGCTCGACCAGGGCGGCCACCTCACCCACGGCTCGCCGGTGAACGCGAGCGGCATCCTGTACGACTTCGTGTCGTACGGGGTGACCCCGTCCGACGAGCGCATCGACTTCGACCAGGTTCGAGACCTGGCCAAGGCGCACCGGCCGAAGATCATCGTCGCCGGCGCCACCGCCTACCCGCGCACCATCGACCCCGCGCCGTTCCGGGAGATCGCCGACGAGGTGGGCGCGCTGTTCATGTTCGACGCCGCCCACATCGCCGGCCTGATCGCCGGTGGCGTCCACCCGAACCCGGTCGAGCTGGCCGACGTGGTGACGTTCACCACCCACAAGACGCTGCGCGGCCCACGCGGCGGGTGCATCCTCACCAAGGCGGAGCACGCCGCCGCCATCGACAAGGCGGTCTTCCCCGGCTCGCAGGGCGGCCCGCTCGACCACGTGATCGCCGCCAAGGCCGTGGCCTTCCGCGAGGCGTCCCAGCCCGAGTTCGCCGAGTACGCGCAGGGGATCGTCGACAACGCGTCGGCGCTCGCCGAGGCCCTCGCCGGCCACGGGCTCCGACTGGTGTCGGGCGGCACCGACAACCACCTCATGCTCGTGGACCTGCGCAGCTTCGACGAGGAGCTCTCCGGCAAGAAGGCGCGCCTCGTGCTCGACCGGGCCGGGATCAGCCTCAACGAGAACACCGTCCCCGGCGACCACCGCCCGCCGTACATCACCTCGGGGCTGCGCATCGGCACGCCAGCGGTCACCACGCAGGGGATGGGGCCGCGCGAGATGCGGGAGATCGCGTTCCAGATCCACCGGGTGCTGAGCCACCGCGACGACGACGGGGTCGTGGCCGAGACGCGCGAGGCGCTGGCCACCCTGTGCGCCAAGTTCGCCCCGTACCCCGGCTGACGCGCCCCGGCTGCCTCGTCCGGCGGCACGCCACCGGCGATGATGGGGTGATCACCTCCACCGCCACCACCCCGGCGCGCCGCTGATGCCAACCACCTCCGCGTACGCGGCGGTCTTCCTCGTCGCCATGGCATCCACCCTCGTGGTGACCCCGCTGCTCCGGTGGACGGCCGTGCGCCTCGGCGTCGTCGCGCTGCCGACCGACCGGGCCGTCCACACCCGGCCGATCCCGTACCTGGGCGGGGTCGCCATGCTCGTCGGGTTCCTCGCCGCGCTCGCGGTGGCGTGGCGGTCCGACGGCTTCGACGTCATGTTCGACGGCAGCTCGACGGTCCTCGGCGTCGCCCTCGGGGCCATCGTGTTCTGCGCGGTCGGCACCCTCGACGACGTCCGGGACGTCTCGGCGCCGGCGAAGACTGCCGGGCTCGTCTTCGGGGGCTCGGTGATGTTCCTCCTCGGCGTCGGGTTGCTGTACTTCCGGTTCCCGTTCGTCGACGGCCTGATCGTCCTGGGCCCGGACCTGGCGCCGCTCGTGTCGGTGCTGTGGGTCGTCGGGATGGCCAACGCCGTCAACCTGATCGACGGCCTCGACGGGTTGGCCACCGGCATCGTCGCCATCGCCGCCGGCTCGTTCTTCCTGTACGGCCACAAGCTCGCCGAGCTCGAGGTGATCGAGCCCGAGAACCCGAGCCCGCTCCTGGCGGCGATCGTGGCCGGCGTCTGCGTCGGCTTCCTGCCCCACAACTTCAACCCGGCACGGATCTTCATGGGCGACGGCGGCGCGCTCATGCTGGGCGGCCTCATGGCGGCGTCCACGATGCTGGTGGGCGGGCAGACCAACGCCGAGGTCTCGGGCCAGGTGTTCTTCTTCTTCGCCCCGCTCTTCATCCCGTTCTTCGTGATGGGCGTCCCCGTCTTCGACACGGTCTTCGCCATCCTGCGGCGCGCCCGGAAGGGTCGGAAGCTCGCCGAGGCCGACAAGGACCACCTCCACCACCGCCTCATGCGCCTCGGCCACGGGCACCGGCGCAGCGTGGTGATCCTGTGGCTCTGGACCGGCCTGCTGGCGGTGTTCGTGCTGTACCCCGTGTACACGGGCGAGGGCGACGCCGTGGTCCCGGTCGGCGTCGGCGCCCTGGCCCTCGCCCTGGTGACGTTCTTCTCCCCGGGCATCCGACGAGTGCGTCGCGAGGACGAGGCGGAGCGGTCCCGTCGAACCGAGGACCGGGTGCCGACCGGCTGAGCGAGACCGACGCGTCGAGACTCCGAGACGTCGGCCGGATGGCGTCCCAACTTGCCGCTCGACCGGTCGTGTGCGTAGATTGCGCTTGCGTTCACAAGCGCTCGGTCGGTCGGTCTGCAAGACTGCCGCCCGCTTTGGACCGCCCATCCGCCATGCCTGATCCCGACTCCTCCGCTCCGGGCGACGCTGCCCCCGCCGGCCCCGCCGACGCACCCCTCCAGGGTCCCGCCGTCGGCCCCGCGGCCCGGCCCCGGGCGGCCGGCACCAAGCGGCTCGAGCCGATCAAGCGCATCGTGCTGGCCACCGCGGGCGGCACGGCGGTCAACCCGCTCGACCGCGAGGGCTACGCCGTCGCCACCAACCGCGGCTACGGCGACGCCATGGGCCGCGGCTTCGAGCTCGCCCTCACCCTCGCGGCCATGACGGGCATCGGTTGGCTCCTCGACCGCTGGGCCGGCACCGAGCCGATCTTCACCCTCGTGCTCGGCGTGATCGGCTTCGTCGGCATCAGCGTGAAGCTCTGGATCGGCTACGACCTCGAGATGCGCAAGCACGAGGCCGGCGCCGTCTGGAACCGTGGCCGCGGCGACGCCGCCGACCATGACCTCACAAGGAACCGTCGAGACGACCTCGGCGGCGAGACGATGGCCTCGTGAGCACCGTCGACACCCCGTCCGTCCTCACCAGCCGCGACCTCGGTCCCGCCCCCGAGCGGGCGGTGGCCCTCGACCTCGTCCGCCGTGGCCTGCTCGTCCTGCCGGTCGCCCTGGTCGCCGGCGCCATCGGGTGGGGCACGGCCGGGCTGGCCTCGGTCGCCTTCGCCGCCGCGCTGGTCCTCGCCAACTTCTGGGTGTCGGCCGCGCTGCTCGGCTGGGCCGCCCGCATCTCGCTCGGCCTCCTCATGGGCGTCTCGCTCTTCGGCTTCCTGGTCCGCATCGGCCTGATCACCGCCGCGGTGCTCCTGGTCCGTGACCAGTCCTGGGTCGAGCCCACGCCCCTCGCCGTCACCCTCGTGGTGGCGCACCTCGGGCTCCTCTTCTGGGAGACCCGCTTCGTGTCCGCATCGCTGGCCTTCCCGGGCCTCAAGCCAACCCCTCAGGAGTCGTGAGCGTGTTCGCACTCGAGTTCCCGCCGCTCAGCCACATCGTGAACTGGCCCGGCCTCGCTGGCGACGGCCAGTGGTGGGAGATCAACAAGGTCGTCCTCGTCTACGCCTTCGCCGTGATCCTGACGCTGCTCGTCTTCCTCCTCGGCAACAAGGGGAAGCTGGTCCCGACCGGGATGCAGAACGTCGCCGAGATGGCCGTCGAGTTCGTCGAGGACGGGATCATCATGGAGACGATGGGCAAGGAGGGCCTGAAGTACACGCCCTACTTCCTGAGCCTCTTCTTCTTCATCTTCTTCACCAACATCTTCGAGGTCATCCCGGTCATCCAGATGCCGGCCTCGGCCCGCATCGCCCTCCCGATGGTCCTCGCCCTGCTGGCGTACCTCATCTACCACGGGGCCGGCTTCAAGAGCCACGGCCTGGGCTACTTCAAGCACGCCCTCGTGCCGCCGGGCGTGCCGTGGCCGCTGCTGATCCTCGTGATCCCGATCGAGTTCATCTCGAAGTTCCTCGTGCAGCCCTTCAGCCACACGGTGCGTCTCTTCGCCAACCTGCTCGCCGGCCACATCCTCCTCGTCACGTTCGCGGTGCTGACCAGCGGCCTCTTCGCCGCCAAGTGGTACGCCATCCTCCTGCCGCTCCCGCTCCTCGGCGTGGTGTTCTTCACCGCCTTCGAGGTCCTCGTCTCGTTCCTCCAGGCCTACGTGTTCACGCTGCTCACCGGCGTGTACATCAACGCCGCCCAGAGCCACGAGCACTGATCGAACCGGGGCCACGCGCCCCGCTCGTCCCCAACCAACCAACCAAGCAGCACCACCCAAGAAAGGGCAGGAGACACCCAATGCTCCTCGCAGAGATCACCGACACCGGCCTTGCCTCCCTGACCTACGGCCTCGGCGCCATCGGCCCGGGCATCGGCATCGGCTACCTCGTGGGCCAGGCCGTGCAGGCCATGGCCCGCCAGCCCGAGTCGGCCGGCATGGTCCGGACCACGATGTTCCTGGGCATCGCGTTCGTCGAGGCGCTCGCGCTCATCGGCTTCGTGGTGTTCTTCCTCGGCCAGGGCTGATCGGAGACCGTTGATGCGACGCTTTCGACTGCTCCTCTTGGCTGCGGTCGCCTTCCTCTCCATCGTCGGGTTCGCCCGGCCGGCTTCGGCCGCGGAGGGCGAGGTGGCGGGTCACGCCGAAGAGGAGTGCATCCACATCCTCGAGGAGGGCGGGGCCCTGGCGGACTGCGAGGCCGCCCCGAACCCCATCGTCCCCGAGACCAACGAGCTCATCTGGGGCGCCATCGGCTTCGCCATCGTGTTCGGGTTCCTGGCCTGGAAGGGCTTCCCGGCCATGAAGAAGGCGATGAACGCCCGGACCGAGCGGATCCGCTCCGACCTCGACGCCGCCGAGGCGCAGCGCACCGAGGCGTCGGCCGTGCTGGCCCAGTACCAGGGCCAGCTCACCGACGCCCGGAGCGAGTCGGCCCGGATCATCGAGGAGGCCCGCCAGTCCGCCGACGAGGTGCGGGCCCAGCTCGTGGCCAAGGCCGAGGCCGACGTCGCCGAGATGCGGGCCCGGGCGGCCGCCGACATCGAGGCCGCCAAGGTCCAGGCCATCGCCGACCTGCGGGGCGAGGTGGCGACGCTCGCCATCGGTGCTGCCGAGCAGGTCGTCGAGCGCAGCCTCGACCGCGACACCAGCGTCGCCCTGGTCGAGGCCTACATCAACCAGGTCGGGGCCGAGCGCTGATGGCCGACGACCGCACCACGGCGTACGCCGAGGCACTTCTGGCGGTCGCCCGGGCCGAAGGCCCCCTGGCCGAGATCGAGGACGAGCTGTTCCGGGTGGCCCAGGTGATCCGGGGGAACGACGAGCTGCGTGACCGGCTCGCCGACCCCCACATCCCCGCGGCCACCCGGCAGCAGATCGTCGTCGACCTCCTCGGCGGCAAGGCCCAGCCCGCGACCACGAACCTCGTGGCCATGGTGGTGGGCAACGGCCGGATCCGGGAGCTCCCCGGTATCGTCGATGCCCTCCTCGGCATGGCGGCCAGCGATGCCAACAAGGAGGTGGCCGAGGTCCGCTCGGCCATCGCCCTCACCGACGACCAGAAGACCCGCCTCGCCGACGCGCTCGGCAAGGCCACCGGGAAGCAGGTCGACGTCCGCGTCGTCCTCGACCCCTCCATCAAGGGCGGGCTCGTGGCCCAGGTGGGGGACACCGTCATCGACGGTTCCGTCCGCCGGCGCCTCGACCAGCTCAAGAACGCCCTCTAAGCACGCCACCCACGGCACCAGGAGAAACGGCACATGGCCGAGCTCACGATCAACACCGCTGACATCACCGAGGCCCTCCGCAAGAACCTGGCGGGCTTCAAGCCCGACCTGGCCGCCGCGCAGGTCGGCCGCGTGCTCGAGGTCGGTGACGGCATCGCCACCGTCGGGGGCCTCCCCGACTGCGCCGTCAACGAGATGCTCGAGTTCGAGAACGGGTCCATCGGCCTGGCCCTCAACCTCGACGAGGACTCGATCGGGGCCGTGGTCCTGGGCGAGGTCGGCGACATCGAGGAGGGCCAGGTGGTGCGAGCCACCGGCGAGATCCTCTCGGTGCCCTGCGGCGACGGCCTGCTCGGCCGGGTCGTGAACACGCTCGGCGAGCCGGTCGACGGCAAGGGCCCGCTCACCAACGTGGGCACCCGCCGGATGGAGGTCCAGGCGCCGGGGATCATGGGCCGCAAGCCCGTGCACGAGCCGCTCCAGACCGGCATCAAGGCGATCGACTCCATGACGCCGATCGGCCGGGGCCAGCGCGAGCTGATCATCGGCGACCGCAAGACCGGCAAGACCACCATCGCGATCGACACGATCATCAACCAGAAGGGCCTGGGGGTGAACTGCGTGTACGTCGCCATCGGGCAGAAGGCCTCGACGGTGGCCCAGACCGTGGCGACCCTCGAGCAGTACGGCGCCATGGACTACACGGTCGTGGTGGTCTCGCCGGCGTCGGACCCGGCGCCGTTCAAGTACCTGGCCCCCTACACCGGCTGCGCCATGGGCCAGCACTGGATGGAGAACGGCCAGCACGCCCTCGCCGTCTACGACGACCTGTCGAAGCAGGCCGAGGCCTACCGGTCGGTGTCGCTGCTCCTGCGGCGCCCGCCGGGGCGCGAGGCCTACCCGGGCGACGTCTTCTACCTCCACAGCCGCCTCCTCGAGCGGGCCGCCAAGCTCAGCGACGACAACGGCGCCGGCTCGATGACCGCCCTGCCGATCATCGAGACCAAGGCCGGCGACATCTCGGCCTACATCCCGACCAACGTGATCTCGATCACCGACGGCCAGGTCTTCCTCGACGACGACCTCTACAAGTCGGGCACCCGCCCGGCCGTGAACGTCGGCCAGTCGGTGTCCCGGGTCGGCGGCGCCGCCCAGATCAAGGCCATGAAGACCGCCGTGGGCACGCTCAAGGGCGACCTCGCCCAGTTCCGCGAGCTCGAGGCCTTCGCCTCCATGGGCTCCGAGCTCGACGCCGTGTCGCAGGCCACCCTCGACCGCGGCTACCGGCTCACCGAGCTGCTCAAGCAGGGCCTGAACTCGCCGCTGCCGGTCGAGGCCCAGGTCGTCGTCATCTACGCCGGCACCCGCGGCTACCTCGACCCGGTCCCCGTGGCCGACGTCAAGCGCTACGAGACCGAGCTGATCGACTACCTCAACGCCCGCCACAGCGGGCTGATGACCAGCATCCGCGACAGCGGCAAGCTCGACGAGGACGCCCTCAAGGCCGCCCTCGGCGAGTTCGCCACCGACTTCGGCGCCAACGCCGGAGCCCCCGCCGAGGCCTGAGGAGCACCCCGTGGCAGGTGGCCAGGAACGCGCCCTGAAGCGACGGATCAAGTCGGTCCAGTCGACCAAGAAGATCACCAAGGCGATGGAGCTGATCTCGGCCAGCCGCATCGCCAAGGCCCAGGAGCGCGTGGCCGCCGCCCGTCCCTACAGCGAGCGCATCACCGAGGTGATCCGCAACCTGGCCGCCGCCGGGGCCGCCGGCGACAGCCCGCTGCTCAACCCGCGCGAGACGATCGACACCGTGGCCTACGTGGTCGTGTCGGCCGACCGCGGTCTGGCCGGCGGCTACAACTCGGCGGTCATCCGCAGCGCCGAGCGCCGCATGGCGGCCGACCGCGAGGCCGGCCGGCGGACCGCGCTGGTCACCGTCGGCAAGAAGGCCACCGGCTACTTCCGGTTCCGGGGCTACGACATCGACGCCAGCTTCACCGGCTTCAGCGACGCCCCGTCCTACGAGGACGCTCGTGAGGTGGCGGCCCACGTGGCCGAGCGCTTCGAGTCGGGCGAGTACTCCGAGGTCCACCTGGCGTACACGCAGTTCCTCTCCATGGGCAGCCAGATCGCCGACGTCGTGCAGTACATGCCGCTCGACTCCTCGGCCATCGAGGACACCGCCGCCGACGGCCCCAGCGCCGACTACGAGTTCGAGCCGGCGCCCACCGACATCCTCGAGCGGCTGCTGCCG
This sequence comes from Aquihabitans sp., assembly GCA_036263575.1. GTDB lineage: Bacteria > Actinomycetota > Acidimicrobiia > Acidimicrobiales > Iamiaceae > Aquihabitans. The sequence continues at coordinate 10,120 of DATAGR010000437.1, forward strand.
CGCTACGCCGAGGCCCGGCTCTACGCCGCCCTCCTCGACGCCGCCGCCTCCGAGCACGCCGCCCGGCAGCGGGCCATGAAGTCCGCCACCGAGAACGCCGAGGACATGATCGTGCGCCTCGGCCGGGTGATGAACCGGGCCCGCCAGGACGCCATCACCACCGAGATCATGGAGATCGTGGGCGGGGCCGAGGCGCTGCGCCAGTCGGCCACCGACTCCAGCGACCTCCTCGTGGACAACGTCAACGTGTCCGACGTCTTCGCCGGCACGCACATCAACCCGCAACGCACCGAGCACTTCGCAGGAGACCAGCCATGACCATGACCAACGAGCCCGGCACGGCCCTCAAGGAAGGCCGTGTGGTCACCATCGCCGGCCCGGTGGTCGACATCGAGTTCCCGCCGAACGCCCTCCCGGAGATCAACACCTGCGTGGAGATGACGGTGGAGCTCGACGGCAACACGTCGCGCATCCGCGCCGAGGTCGCCCAGCAGATCGGCGACAACCGGGTCCGGGCCATCTGCCTGCGCCCCACCGACGGCCTGCGCCGCGGCACGCCGGTGGTCAACACCGGTGCCGGCATCACCGTGCCGGTCGGCGACGCCACCCTCGGCCACGTCTTCAACGTCATCGGCGAGCCGCTCGACATCACGTCCGAGCAGCTCGGCGAGGTGGCCGACCGGTGGGAGATCCACCGTCCGTCGCCCACCTTCGACGCCCAGGAGCCGTCCTCGGTCCTGTTCGAGACCGGCATCAAGGTCATCGACCTCCTCACCCCCTACAAGCAGGGCGGCAAGATCGGCCTGTTCGGCGGCGCCGGCGTGGGCAAGACCGTGCTGATCACCGAGATGATCCGCCGCGTGGCGCAGAACCACGGTGGCGTGTCGGTGTTCGCCGGCGTGGGGGAGCGGACCCGTGAGGGCACCGACCTCATGTTGGAGATGGAGGAGTCGGGCGTGCTCGAGAAGGCCGCCCTCTGCTTCGGGCAGATGGACGAGCCCCCGGGCGTGCGCCTCCGCGTGGCCCTCTCGGCGCTCACCATGGCCGAGTACTTCCGTGACGTGCAGCAGCAGGACGTGCTGCTCTTCGTCGACAACATCTTCCGCTTCACCCAGGCCGGCTCCGAGGTCTCCACCCTCCTCGGCCGCATGCCCTCGGCCGTGGGCTACCAGCCCACCCTGGCCGACGAGATGGGCGTCCTCCAGGAGCGCATCACCTCGACCCGTGGCCGGTCGATCACCTCGCTGCAGGCCGTGTACGTGCCCGCCGACGACTACACCGACCCGGCGCCGTTCACGTCGTTCACCCACTTCGACGGCACCACCGAGCTGAGCCGTGACATCGCGGCGCTCGGCATCTACCCGGCCGTGGACCCCCTGGCGTCGAGCTCCACCATCCTCGCCCCCGAGGTCGTGGGCGACCGGCACTACAACGTGGCCCGCCAGGTCCAGCAGATCCTGCAGCGCTACAAGGAGCTCCAGGACATCATCGCCATCCTCGGCCTCGACGAGCTCTCCGAGGAGGACAAGGTCACCGTGGCCCGGGCCCGCAAGGTCCAGCGGTTCCTGTCGCAGCCGATGTACGTGGCCCAGACCTTCACCGGCCTCGAGGGCATCACGACCCCCGTCGAGGAGACGGTCGACTCGTTCGAGGCCCTCGTGCGTGGCGACCTCGACGACCTGCCCGAGCAGGCGTTCCTGAACGTCGGTGGCGCCGAGAGCGCCCGGGCCAAGGCCGCCGAGCTCCGCAAGACGGCGGGGGAGTGAGCGCAGCCCGATGACGCTCCAGGTCCAGCTCGTCTCCCCCGAACGGATCCTCTGGTCCGGTGAGGCCGAGATGGTCACCGCCCGCACGATCGACGGCGGCGACATCAGCTTCCTCACCGGCCACGCCCCGTTCGTGGGCGCGCTCGAGACGGCTCGCGTGACGATCCGCCCCGACCAGGGCGCCGACACGACCTTCGCCGTCCACGGCGGCTTCGTCGAGGTCTCCGGCAACTCGGTGTCGCTGCTGAGCGACGTCTCCGAGGCGGCCGACGTCGTCGACGTGCAACGGGCCGAGGCGGCCCGCCAGGCGGCTCGGGACGCGTTGGCCAAGGACCCGAACGACGCCGACGCCGCCGCCGCCCTGCGGCGTGCCGAGGTGCGCCTCGACGTGGCCGGGGCCTCGCCCGCCGCCTGAGCGCACCGCACCCGAAGCTCCACGGGGGCCGCCTCCCGGGGCGGCCACCGGCGCGCCCGGGGTCGTCTCGCCGAGGCGGACGGCCTCAGCCGAAGTCGATGGTGGAGAACTCCTTGAGCTTCTGCAGGCGGTGGCGGGCGTTGACGAGGCGCACCGTGCCCGACTGCGAGCGCATGACGAGCGACTGGGTCGTGGCGCCCCGGTTGTCGTAGTGGACGCCGCGGAGGAGCTCGCCGTCGGTGATGCCCGTGGCCGCGAAGAAGCAGTTGTCGCCGGCGACCAACCGGTCGGTGTCGAGCACCTCGGCGAGGTCGTAGCCGGCGGCCTCGGCCGCGGCCCGCTCGTCGCCGTCGCGAGGCCACAGGCGGCCCTGGATGGCGCCGCCCATGCTCTTGAGGGCGGCGGCGGTGATGACGCCCTCGGGCGTGCCACCGATGCCGAGGAGGATGTCGGCACCGGACTCGGGCCACGCGGTGGAGATGCCGCCGGCCACGTCGCCGTCGGGGATCAGGCGGAGGCGGGCGCCGGCCTGGCGGATCTCGCCGATGAGGTCGTCGTGGCGGGGCCGGTCGAGCACCACCGCGGTGACCTCGTGCACCTGCTTGCCCAGGGCCTTGGCGACCGCCTGCACGTTCTCGGTGGGGGAGGCGGTGATGTCGATCACGTCGGCGGCCTCGGGGCCGACGGCGATCTTCTCCATGTAGACGCACGGGCCGGGGTCGAACATCGTGCCCCGCTCGGAGACGGCGATGACGGCGACGGCGTTGCCACGGCCCAGCGCGGTGAGGGTGGTGCCGTCGACCGGGTCGACCGCGATGTCGGCCTCGGGCGGCGAGCCGTCGCCGATCCGCTCGCCGTTGTAGAGCATGGGCGCCTCGTCCTTCTCGCCCTCGCCGATGATGACGACGCCGTCCATGGGCACCGTGCCGAGCACGATCCGCATGGCGTCGACGGCCGCGCCGTCGGCCCCCTCCTTGTCGCCCCGGCCGACCCAGCGGGCGGCGGCGAGGGCGGCGGCTTCGGTGACGCGGACCAGCTCCATGGCCAGGTTGCGGGTGGGGACCTGCTTGTCAGACATGTCCGGAGGCTAGTGGCCGCCGGCACGCCGCCGACTGGGCTGGCCGCCCGGACCAGTGGGTAGCGTCGGGAGCCGTGCCGCAGACCCTCGCCGCCGTCGACGTCGGCACGAACTCCCTGCACCTGGTGGTCGCGCGCACCACCCACGGCGACCGCTTCGAGGTGGTCGCCCGGGAGAAGGAGATGGTGCGGCTCGGCTCCGGGTCCACCGACATGAAGGAGCTGGCGCCCGACGCGGTCGACCGGGCGGTCGCCGCCCTGGGCCGGTTCCGGCGGATCGCCGAC
>DATAGR010000438.1:0-8133 GCA_036263575.1 Aquihabitans sp.
GGTCGACGTCGGAGCACCGCCGCTACCGTCGACCTCGTGGCAGACGACGACCAGCGCCCCGTCGGCGAGCCGGCCCACGCGGCCGGTGCCGAGGCGGCGACGACGACCGATGCCGAGGTCCGCGATGCGCTGCCCGAGGACCTCGACATCTCCGAGTTCGTCGGGCCCTACGTCTTCCCGAACAACAACCGCCGCCGGGTGCCGGGCTACCTCTACCTGGCGATCGGCGCCGCGTGCATCGCCGCCTGGGCCCTGGCGCGCGACGGCGAGGCCGTCCTCGTCAACGGCGGCTTCCTCGCCGCCGGCCTCGCGCTGGTGCTGATCGGCGCCTACCACCTGGTCGCCGGCTGGAACCTCGACGTCGACGAGCGAGATGCCCTGGTCGCCGCCACGGAGCGCGTGGGGTTCCCGGTGGGCCACGCGTCGGCCCAGCTCGGCTGGCGCGGCCTGCGCAGCCGGCCGACGTGGCGCATCCTGCTGTACTCCGCCGAGAACCCGCCGACGCGTCGTGGGTTGGTGCTCGTCGACGGGGTCGACGGCGAGATCGTGTCGTGGTTCACCGAGGACAACCCGGAGGACTGGAGCGACCTCGACGGCGGGCTCGGCCGGGCCGACGGGGACGGCGGCGAGGGCGACGCCGACCAGGTGGCGACGGCCCCATCCGGTGTCGAGGGCGAGCCGACCGGGTAGACAGGGGCGCGAGCAGGAGCGTGGTGCTAACTTCTGCAAGCACGCCAGGTCTTCGAGGAGACGCCATGTTCGACGGCCATTTCCGGGCCAACGCCGAGCGCACGCTGAAGCCGGTCGGCCAGCAGCTCAAGCGCACCGGCATCACCGCAGACCAGCTCACCGTCGCAGGCGTCGTGATCGCCTGCGCCGCCGCGGTCGCGATCGGCAACGGCGCCCTGCGCCTCGGCCTGCTCCTGCTGGTCCTGGCCGCCCTGCCCGACGTCCTCGACGGCGCCGTGGCCAAGGCCTCGGGCACCGCCTCGCCGCGGGGCGCGTTCTTCGACTCCGTCGCCGACCGCTTCACCGACGCCATCCTCTTCATCGGCGTCGCCTGGCACCTCGCCACCGTGCAGCCGGGCCGCATCGCCGTGCTGCCGATGGCCGTGATGGGCGCCTCCATCCTCATCTCCTACGAGCGCGCCAAGGCCGAGGCGCTCGGGTACCACGCCAAGGGCGGGCTGATGGAGCGCGCCGAGCGCCTCATCGCCCTCGGGCTCGGCCTGCTGTTCAACCAGCTGCTCGTCCCGATCCTGTGGGTGATGCTCGCCCTCACCCTCATCACCGCCGTCCAGCGCTTCGCCAAGGTGTGGAAGCAGGCCACCGCCGAGGTCCCCGCCGCCGCCCGGCGGGTGCCGGTCACGGTGCGGGCCCGCAGCCGCCAGCAGGACCGCCGCCTCGCCCGCTCGACCCAGCGCCAGGTCCGCCGCCGGTCGCAGCTGCGACCGCCCCGCTGACCCTTGGAGCTCCCCAACCCGGCGTACCTCGCGTACCGGACGGGCAGCGCGGTCGCCCGGGTCCTCCCGGAACCGGCGATCCTCCCCCTCGCCGGCCTGGCCGGCGCGGTCGTCCCCCGGCTCCTGCCCGGCCGCACCGCCATGGTGGCGCGCCACCAGCGCCGGGTGCGCCCCGAGCTGTCGCCCGCCGAGATCGACGCGGCCGTGCGGCGGACCTACGCGTCCTACGCCCACTACTGGATCGAGTCGTTCCGGCTGCCGGGCACCTCGCCCGAGGTGCTCGACGAGCGCTTCACCGGTGAGGGCTTCCACCACATCCGTGCCGCCATCGACGCCGGCACCGGCGTCGTGCTGGCCATGCCGCACCTCGGGGCGTGGGAGTGGGCCGGCTTCTGGACCACGGCCGTGCAGCGCATCCCCGTGAGCACCGTGGTCGAGGCGGTCGAGCCGCCCGAGCTCGCGGCGTGGTTCACCAAGCTCCGCGAGGATCTGGGCATGGAGATCATCCCGCTCGGCCCGGCGAGCGGTGCGGCGGCGGCTGCCGCCCTCACGTCGAACCGCATCCTCACGCTGCTGTGCGACCGCGACGTGTCGGGGGGCGGCGTCGAGGTCGAGTTCTTCGGCGAGCGCACCACCCTCCCGGCCGGCCCGGCCACCATCGCCCTGCGCTCCGGCGCCGCCCTCATCGCGTCGACCGTGTACTTCGACGGCCTCCACCACCAGGGCATCGCCAACCCGCCGATCGACACCAGCCGGCAGGGGCGCTTCCGGGCCGACGTGCAGCGCGTGACCCAGGACCTCGCCACCGAGCTGGAGGGCCTGATCCGCACGGCGCCCGAGCAGTGGCACCTGCTGCAGCCGAACTGGCCGAGCGACCGCGCCGAGGCGTCCTGACGTGCGCATCGGCATGGTGTGCCCGTACAGCTTGACCATCCCCGGCGGCGTGCAGGAGCAGGTGCTCGGCCTGGCACGTGCCCTGCGCGCCAAGGGCCACCCCACCCGGGTGCTGGCCCCGGTCGACGGGCCGCCCCCCGACGGCTGGGTCACGTCGCTCGGCGCCTCGATCCCCACCGCGGCCAACGGCTCGGTGGCGCCGATCGCCCCCGACCCCTCGGCCCAGCTCCGGCTGATCCGCGCCGTGCGCGACGAGGGGTTCGACGTCCTCCACCTCCACGAGCCGCTGGCGCCGGGCGCCACCATGACGGCCTGCCTGCTCAAGCCCACGCCGCTGGTGGGCACGTTCCACGCCGCCGGCTCCAGCGCCTCCTACGAGTACTTCTCGCCGCTGCTGACCTGGATGGTGAACCGCCTCGACGTGCGGACCGTGGTCTCGGCCGAGGCCGAGGCGCTGGCCAAGGAGCACCTCGGCGGCCGCTACGAGCACCTCTTCAACGGCATCGAGGTCGACCGCTTCGCCAAGGCCGACCCGTGGCCGACCGAGAAGCGCACCATCTTCTTCCTGGGCCGCCACGAGCCGCGCAAGGGCCTCGAGGTGCTGCTCGACTCGCTGCCGTCGCTGCCCGCCGACCTCGACGTCTGGATCGGCTCGGACGGCCCCGACACCGAGCGGCTCAAGGTGCGCCACGCCGGCGACCCGCGGATCTCCTGGCTGGGGCGCCTCTCCGACGACGAGAAGCGCCGCCGCCTCCGGGCCACCGACGTCTTCTGCGCCCCGTCGCTGCGGGGCGAGTCGTTCGGCGTCGTGCTGCTCGAGGCCATGGCGGCCGGCACCGCCATCGTCGCCGCCGACCTCAGCGGCTACCGCCTCGTGGCCCGCCCCGACCGCGACGGCCTCCTCGTGCCGCCGGGCGACGTCGACGCCATGGGTGCCGCCCTCGGCCGCGTCCTGGCCGACGCCGAGCTGCGCGACCGCCTCGTCGCGTCGGGCACGGCGCGGGCGGCCGAGTTCTCGATGGACCGCCTGGCCGACCTCTACCTCGGCCTGTACGACCAGGTCACCACGGCCGCCCCGCAGGCGCGGGGCTGGCGGCGCCTGCGGCCCCGGGGCTGACTCGGCCGCCGGGGCCCGAGCGGTCCCGGCCCTAAGGTGGTCGCCGTGACCGCGCCGCTCGTCGCCCCCTCCGCCACGGCGCCCGCCGCGCTCGTGGCCGCCCAATCGGCGGCGAACCGGCGGCGTGCGGTCGCCCTCCTCGTGGCCCTCGGCGTGGTCGTCGCCGTGCTCGTGGCGCTGGTCCTCGTCCTCCTCGGCCTCGGCATGATCGGGCTGGCCGTCGGTGTCGCGCTCGGCGTCGCCGCCGCGTTCGCCGCCCACCGCAGCGCCGAGGGCCTGGTCCTGCGCCTCAACCGGGCCGAGCCGGCCGATCCGCTCGCCCACGCCCGGCTGCACAACCTCGTCGAGGGCCTGTGCGTCGCCGGCGGCCTGCCCAAGCCGGGCGTGTACGTGGTCGACGACGTCGCACCGAACGCCTTCGCCTCCGGGCGCGACGCCAAGCACGCCGCGGTGGGGGTCACCACCGGCCTTCTCGAGTTGCTCGACCGCGTCGAGCTCGAGGCGGTGCTGGCCCACGAGCTCAGCCACGTGCGCAACGACGACGTGGGGGTGGCGACGGTCGCCGTCACCACCGCCGGGTTGCCGACCCTGCTCGCCGACCTCTGCGTCCGGGCCGCCTGGTGGGACGGCGGACGGCTGGGGCGGGACGATCGCGAGGGTGGCTCGGCGCCGTGGCTCGGCGGCGTCGGCCGGGGCCTGCTGGCGCTGTCGCCGGTCCTCGCCCGCCCGCTGCGCGCCGCCGTCGGCTCGGGCCGGGAGGCGCTCGCCGACATCGCGGCGGTCGACATGACCCGCTACCCACCCGCCCTCGTCTCCGCGCTCGAGAAGCTCGAGGGCGACACCACCGTGGTGCACGCCGGCCTCCGCTCGACCGCCCACCTCTGGATGGAGGCGCCGGTGGCCCGCACGCCGGAGGAGGGCCACCTGTCGGAGCGGAACGTCCGGTTCGACGCCCACGCGCCGATCGACCAGCGCCTCGACGTCCTGCGCGAGCTCTGAGGCTGCGAGGCCACCGGGCCGGCGGCCCGGCATCCACCAGATGGGCGACGCCAGCCAGCAGGCTCGGGGCATGAGCGACCGCCCGACGGCGTCCCGGCGCCCCTCCCCGCAGCTCCGGCGCAGCCTCGCCGCCGCCACGGTCATCGCCGCCGTCGTGGCGCTCGTGGTGGTCGTGGCCGGGGGTGACGGCGACGCGCCGACGCCGGTGGCCAGCCGGCCGACCACCACGACGTCCGTCCCCGGTGCGCCCGAGCTCACCACCACCACGCAGCCGCCCACCGGGCCCGTCGCGCCGCTCACGGGGCTGCGCATCGCCGACGGCGGGGTGGCCGACCGGCCGGCGCTCGCGGTGAAGATCGACAACCTCGACGCCGCCGCCGAGTCGGCCCTGCCGCAGACGGGCATCCCGAAGGCCGACATCGTCATCGAGGAGATCGTCGAGGGCAACATCACCCGGCTGATCGCGGTGTTCCAGTCCCAGGGCCCCGGGCGGGTCGGCCCCGTCCGCTCGGCCCGCACCACCGACGTGCACCTCCTCCCGCAGCTCGGCCGGACCCTCCTCGCCTGGTCCGGGGGCAACGGCGGGGTGGTCGGCGCGGTGCGGGCCACCCCCTCGATCATCGACGTCGGGTTCGACGCCGTCCCGGGTGCCTACACCCGCGAACGCGGTCGCCGGGCGCCGCACAACCTCTACGTCCAGACCGACGACCTGTGGGGGCGGGCCGACGGCGCCGGCCCCCCGGCGCCGCTGTTCGCCTACCGACCGGAGGGCGCGCCGCCGGCCGGCACGGCCTCGGCCGGGGTCGACCTCAACTGGGGCGGCGGCATCGCGTCGTCCCCGGTCTCGTGGCGGTGGGACCCGCAGCTGCGCCTGTACGTCCGCGACCAGAACGGCCGGCCCCACACCGATGCCGACGGCACGCGCCTCGCCGCCCAGAACGTGGTGGTGCTGGTGACGCCCTACGGGCAGAGCCCCGCCGACCTCCGCTCGCCGGAGGCGCTCACCGTCGGGTCGGGCGAGGCGTTCGTGTTCACCGGTGGGGCGATGGTGCACGGGCGCTGGGACCGCCCGGCCGACGACCGCCCGGCCTCGCTGGTCGACGACGCCGGCGCGCCGATCCTGCTCCACCCGGGCCAGACCTGGATCGAGCTGCCGCGGGCCGGCGGCGTGACGCCTCGCTAGGCGCCCGCAAGGGCGGTTCCCACTTCGGATCCCGGCGACCCCCTCCCTACACTGGCGCCATGGCCGACACGCCCACCTCCGCCTCCCGACCCGCTGCCGAGACCGGCACCCAGCTCGTGAAGCGGGGCCTCGCCGAGATGCTCAAGGGCGGCGTGATCATGGACGTGGTCGACCCCGAGCAGGCCAAGATCGCCGAGGACGCCGGCGCCGTCGCCGTGATGGCCCTCGAGCGCGTGCCCTCCGACATCCGGCGCGACGGCGGCGTGGCCCGCATGTCTGACCCGGAGATGATCGAGGGCATCAAGGCCGTCACCACCATCCCGGTCATGGCCAAGGCCCGCATCGGCCACTTCGTGGAGGCCCAGATCCTCGAAGCCCTGGGCGTCGACTACGTCGACGAGTCCGAGGTGCTGACCCCGGCCGACGAGGCCCACCACATCGACAAGTGGGCCTTCACCGTGCCGTTCGTCTGCGGCGCCACCAACCTCGGCGAGGCGCTCCGGCGCATCAGCGAAGGCGCGTGCATGATCCGGTCCAAGGGCGAGGCCGGCACCGGCAACGTGGTCGAGGCCGTGCGCCACCTGCGGTCGATCACCGGCGACATCCGCCGCATCACCCAGGCCGACGGCCCCGAGCTCTTCGAGTGGGCCAAGCGCCTGCAGGCCCCGCTGCCTCTGGTCCAGGAGATCCACCAGACCGGCGAGCTGCCCGTGCCGCTGTTCTGCGCCGGCGGCCTCGCCATCCCGGCCGACGCCGCCCTCGCCATGCAGCTCGGCGCCCAGGCCGTGTTCGTCGGCTCGGGCATCTTCAAGTCCGACAACCCGTCGCTGCGGGCCAAGGCGATCGTCGAGGCCACCACCCACTACGCCGACCCCGCCATCCTGGCCAAGGTCAGCCGCGGCCTCGGCGGGGCCATGCCGGGGCTGGAGATCGGTTCGCTCGAGACCACCTTCGCCGACCGGGGCTGGTAGCCCCGTGGCCCGCCCGTGAAGGTCGGCCTGCTCGCGCTCCAGGGCGCGGTCGCGCCCCACGCCGCCGTGCTGCGATCGCTCGGCGCCACCCCGGTGGAGGTCCGCACGCCCGAGCAGCTCGCCGACGTCGACGCGCTCGTCGTGCCGGGCGGGGAGTCCACCACCATGTCCAAGCTGCTCGACACGTCGGGGCTGGCCGAGCCGCTCGCCGCCCGCCTGGCCGACGGCCTGCCCACCTTCGGCACGTGCGCCGGCATGATCGTGCTGGCCCACGAGGTGCTCGACGGCCGGCCGGACCAGCGGGCCTACGACGCCATCGACGTCACGGTGCGCCGCAACGCGTTCGGCCGCCAGGTCGACTCCTTCGAGGCCGACCTCGCGGTCGACGGGCTCGACGAGCCGTTCCACGCCGTGTTCATCCGGGCGCCCTTCGTCGAGGAGGTCGGCGACGACGTCGAGGTGCTCGCCTCGGTCGACGGCCACCCGGTGCTGTGCCGCCAGGGCAACGTCCTCGTGTCGGCCTTCCACCCCGAGCTCACCGGCGACCGCCGCCTCCACGAGCTGTTCCTCTCCCGCATCCCGTAGCGCCGCGCCCGCCCGCCGGGCGGCCGCCGTCCCACCGACCACCGGAAATGGCGTACAACAGGTCCCGTCGGGGGCCGGCCGGGCGCCGCCGCACGCATCTTCACCGAGGAGGACCCCATGTCGGGCCATTCCAAATGGGCAACGATCAAGCACAAGAAGGGCGCCACCGACGCCAAGCGGGCCAAGGTCTTCGCCAAGCTGATCCGCCAGGTCGAGGTCGCCGCCCGCGAGGGCGGGCCCGACCCGGAGATGAACCCCTCGCTGCGGACGATGTACCAGAAGGCGCGTGACTCCTCGGTCCCGCTCGACACCATCGAGAAGGCGATCAAGCGGGCCACCGGCGGCCTCGACGGCGTCAACTACGAGCAGATCACCTACGAGGGGTACGCCCCGGGGGGCGTCGCCCTCCTCATCGAGGTGCTGACCGACAACCGCAACCGCAGCGGCTCGGACGTGCGGAGCACGTTCACCAAGCGAGGCGGGTCGATGGCCGAGCCCGGCGCGGTGGCGTGGCAGTTCGACCGGAAGGGCTCGCTGCTGGTCGACGGCTCGGCCGATGAGGACGAGCTGATGCTCGCCGCCATCGACGCCGGCGCCGACGACATCGTCCGGGCCGGCGACACCTGGCAGGTGTCCACCGCGCCGACCGACCTCCACACCGTCCGCACCGCGCTGGAGGGGGCCGGGTTCAAGGTGCTCGAGGGGGACCTGACCATGGTCGCCCAGAACCTCGTGCCCCTCGAGGACACCGGCGCGGCCAAGAAGGTCCTCGACCTCATCGACGCCCTCGAGGACATCGACGACGTGCAGGACGTCTACGGCAACTTCGACATCTCCGACGAGGTCGTCGCCCAGCTCGCCTAGCGCCGGCGGGTCGACGGCCGACCGCCGGGCCGCCGGCCGCAGGGCCCCGGTCAGGCG
>DATAGR010000439.1:0-4990 GCA_036263575.1 Aquihabitans sp.
GCTTCGGCGTGCTCCCGATGTTCCACATCTTCGGCCTCAACGTCGTGCTCGGCACGGCGCTGCGGGCGGGGGCCGCCGTCCTGCTGGTCGAGCGCTTCGACCCCACCTCCGCGGTCGAGGCCATCGTGCGCCACGGCGTCACCGTGCTCGCCGGCGCGCCTTCGATGTGGGGGGCATGGGCCTCCATGCCGGGCCTCGATGCCGACGCCTTCGCCTCGGTCAAGATCGCCACGTCCGGCGCCGCCCGCCTCGACCCCTTCGTGGCCGAGACGGTGCGCACCCGCTTCGGCGTCGAGATCGGCGAGGGCTACGGCCTGACCGAGGCGTCGCCCGTGGTCACCGCGTCGATCGGCCTGCCCTGGCGGCCCGGCTCGGTCGGCGCGCCGGTCGACGACCTCGAGGTGCGCCTGGTCGACCTCGACGGCCAGGACGCGCTGATCGGTGACCCGGGCGAGATCTGGGTGCGCGGCCCGAACGTCTTCCAGGGCTACTGGAACGACCCCGACGCCACCGCGGCGGCGATCGACCCCGACGGCTGGCTGCGCACCGGCGACATCGCCCTCGTCGACGAGGACGGGCTGCTGTACCTGGTCGACCGGGCCAAGGACCTCGTGATCGTGTCGGGGTTCAACGTGTTCCCGGCCGAGGTCGAGGAGGTGATCCTGTCGATGGACGGCGTGCGGGAGTGCGCCATCGTCGGGGTCCCCCACCCCCACACCGGCGAGGCGGTCAAGGCGTGGGTGGTGGTGGACCCGACCTTCGCCCACGAGGAGGACGCGATCATCGAGTACTGCGCCAGCCACCTGGCCCGGTACAAGTGCCCGCAGAAGGTCAACTTCGTCGACGAGCTGCCGCACAACGTCAGCGGCAAGGTGCTCCGCCGGGCCCTCCGCTGAGCCGTCCGCCGAGCCCCCCAGCAGGCGGGCCGGCATCTTTGTGAACTCGTGCACGAGGCCACTAGCGTCCCCGGGCGCATGTCCGACCGCTCCCGCCGCATCCCCGAGGCCACCGTCGCCCGGCTGCCCGTGTACCTGCGGAGCCTCGCCGAGCTGCTCGAGGAGAAGACGACCACGGTGTCGTCCGAGCGCCTGGCCGAGATGGCCGGCGTGAACGCCGCCAAGGTCCGCAAGGACCTGTCGTACCTGGGCTCCTACGGCACGCGCGGCGTCGGCTACGACGTCGAGTACCTCGCCTTCCAGATGAGCCGGGAGCTGGGCCTCACCCACGACTGGCCGGTGGTGATCGTCGGGGCCGGCAACCTGGGCCAGGCCCTGGCCAACTACGGCGGGTTCCGCGATCGCGGCTTCCCGGTGGCGGCGCTGATCGACGCCAACCGCGAGAAGGTCGGCGGCCACGTGCACGGCGTGCCGGTGCACCACATCGACGACCTGCCCCGCCTGGCCGAGGAGCTCGGGATCGCGATCGCCGTCATCGCCACGCCGGCCGCCGCCGCCCAGTCGGTCGCCGACCTCCTCGCCGGCGCCGGCATCCGCTCGATCCTGAACTTCGCCCCGACCGTCATCTCGGTGCCCGACGGGACCTCGCTGCGGAAGGTCGACCTCGCCCTGGAGCTCCAGATCCTGAGCTTCTACCAGGAGCACCGCGACGCCGAGGGCGTCTGACCCCGCCCCGGCGCGACCACGCCCGGCAACCCGACCGGGGTCTCAGGGGGCCACGGCATCGGTAGGGTTCGACCATGGACGACCAGCACGACCCGACCCCCGCCGGCGCCGGTGCGGTCCCGATGGCCGGTGCCGACGCCGAGGCTGCGATGGTGGGCGGCGGCGGCCACATCATCGGCATGTCCTTCGACAAGACGAGCCGCGCCGAGGAGGTGCTGCTCAACCTGGCCCACCTGGCCAGGGAGGGCCAGATCACCCTCACCGACGCGGTGGTCGTCTACAAGGACGACGCCGAGCGGGTGCACATCCGCCAGACCGTCGACACGACCCCCACGCAAGGCGCGCTGAGCGGGTCCCTGTGGGGTGTGCTGGTCGGCACCCTGCTGGGCGGACCGGTCGGGGCCCTGCTCGGGGCGGGGGCCGGCGCTGCGAGCGGCGGGCTGCTCGGCAAGCTGGTCGACGTCGGGCTCGACGACGACTGGGTGAAGGAGGTCGGCCAGTGGATCGACCCCGGCACCTCGGCCCTGCTGGTCCTGGTGTCCGATGACGTGCGGCCGGTCGTGCTGCGCGAGCTCAGCCGCTTCGAGGGCCGGGTCCTCTACTGCACCTTCCCCGACGCGGTGCGCCAGGAGCTCGAGCGGGCGCTCGGCGCCTCGGGCGGCGACCGGGCCGACAAGGGCCACCCCGGCGTCATCATCGACGAACCCGCTCGCTGAGCGCTCGGTCGGCGTCGCCCCGTGCCCGGCCGCTACCCGGTGCTGCTCGACCTCGCCGGGCGCCCGTGCCTGGTCGTGGGCGGCGGCGCGGTGGCCGAGCGGAAGGTTCGCGGCCTGCAGGGCGTTGGTGCCGACGTGACCGTGATCGCGCCCGCCGCCACCGAGGGCCTGGCCGCCGCCGCAGCCGACGGCGAGGTCCGCTGGCACCGGCGCCCCGTGACGCCGGCCGACCTGGGACCCGGCGCGGCCGATCGGCCGGGGTGGTCCTTCGTGGTGGCGGCGACCGACGACGCCGCCACCAACGCGAAGGTGGTCGCGGCGGCGACGGCCGCCGGCACGTGGGCCAACGATGCGTCCGACCCCGAGGGCGGACCCGCCGCCCTGCCCGCCGTGCACCGCGACGGCGCCCTCACCCTCGCCGTCTCCACCGGCGGCGTGCACCCGGGCGCGGCCACCTGGCTCCGAGACCTGGCGGCGGGGGCCATCGGCCCCGAGCACCTCAGAGCCCTCGACCTGGTCGCCGAGGTCCGGGCCGCCGCCCCCGACGGCGCCCGCCCGGATTGGCGGGCGGCGGTGGATTCGGGAATGCTTGACCTCATCCGCGAAGGCCGCGAGGCCGAAGCCAAGGAGCGCCTCCAGGCGTGTCTGTCGTCGTCATCGGACTGAACCACCGCACCATGCCGCTCGACCTGTTCGAGCGGATGACCGTCGATGGCGGCCGCCTGCCCAAGGCCCTGCACGACCTCGCCGCGCGCGAGCACCTCGGCGAGGTGGTGGTGCTGTCCACGTGCAACCGCACCGAGGTCTACGCCCTGGCCGAGCGGTTCCACGGCGCCTACGGCGACGTGCGCAACTTCCTGGCCGAGCTGGCCTTCGTCACGCCCGACGAGTTCGCCGACCACCTCTACGTCCACTACGACACCGCCGCGGTGCGCCACCTGTTCTCGGTCGCCGCCGGCCTGGACTCCGCGGTGCTCGGCGAGGCCGAGATCCTCGGGCAGGTGCGCAGCGCGTGGGAGCGCGCCGGCGAGGAGGGCACGGCCGGCCCCGTCCTCAACCTCCTGTTCCGCCACGCCCTCGAGACCGGCAAGCGGGCCCGCACCGAGACCGACATCGCCCGGGGCACCGCGTCGGTGTCGCACGCCGCCGTCGAGATGGCCGCCGAGCGCCTCGGGCAGCTGGCCGGCAAGCGGGTGCTCGTGATGGGTGCCGGCGAGATGGCCGAGGGCATGGCCACTGCGCTGCAGCGCGCCGGGGTCACCGACGTCTTCGTGGCCAACCGCACCTGGCGCAAGGCCCGCACCCTCGCCGACCGCATCGGGGGCCAGGCCGTCCGCCTCTCGGACCTCTCCCTCGCCCTGCTCGAGGTCGACCTCCTGCTGACCTCCACCGGCGCCACCGTCCCGGTCGTCGAGCACGACGACTTCGCCCCGGTGATGGCCGAGCGCGACGGGCGCGAGCTGCTGATCGTCGACATCGCCGTGCCGCGCGACGTCGACCCCACCGTGCGGGAGATCGACGGCGTCACGCTGCTCGACATCAACGACCTCCGGACCTTCGCCCAGGCCGGCGTCGAGCGCCGCTCGGCCGAGCTGGCCGCCGTCGAGGCGATCATCGACGACGAGGTCGACCGCTTCCGCACCGCCGCCTCGGCCCGCTCCGCGGCACCGGTGGTCGGGGCCCTGCGCCGCTGGGCCGACGACGTCCGCGACACCGAGCTGACCCGGTTCGACGCCCGGCTCGAGGGCCTCACCGATCGCCAGCGCGAGGCCGTCGAGGCCCTCGCCAAGGGCCTCGTGAACAAGCTGCTCCACCGGCCCACCCTGGCCCTGAAGGAGCACGCCGGTTCGCCCACCGGCGACCGCCTGGCCGAGGCCACGCGGCAGCTCTACGACCTCGACGGGTGACGCCCGCCCCGTCCCGCCGCGTGCGCGCCGCGACCCGGCGGAGCCCGCTCGCGGTCTGGCAGGCCCGCCACGTGGCCGATCTCCTGCAGGCCGCCCACCCGGGGCTCGAGGTCGAGCTCGTGGGGCTGGAGACCGAGGGCGACCAGCGCCTCGACGTGCCGATCTCCGAGATCGGCGGCAAGGGCGTCTTCGCCAAGGAGGTCCAGCAGGCGGTGCTGGCCGGTCGGGCCGACTTCGCCGTGCACTCGGCCAAGGACCTGCCCGCCGTCACCGTCGAGGGCCTGGACCTCGCCTCGGTGCCCGAGCGCGGCGACGCCCGCGACGCCCTGGTGGGCGCCACGCTCGACGGGCTGCCCCACGGCGCCACGGTCGCCACCGGCTCCCAGCGGCGCCGGGCCCAGCTGGCCCGCCTCCGGCCCGACCTGGCCTTCGTCGAGCTGCGGGGCAACATGGCGACCCGCCTGGCCAAGGTGCCCGCCGGCGGCGCCATCGTGGTGGCCGCCGCCGCCCTCCAGCGCCTGGGCCTCGAGGAGCACCTGGCCGAGGTGCTCGACGTGTCGCGGATGGTCCCGCAGGTCGGCCAGGGCGCGCTGGCGATCGAGTGCCGGGCGGGCGACGACGCCACCCGCGAGCTGCTGGCCGCCGTGGAGCACGCACCGACCCGGCGGCGGGTGGACGCCGAGCGGGCGTTCCTCGCCGAGCTCGGCGGCGACTGCGAGCTCCCCGCCGGGGCCCACGCCCGGTA